>JBMCDV010000024.1:0-10396 GCA_048618255.1 Natronomonas sp.
GAGCAGTCGACTGTAGATCGACTTGTCCCCCGTTCAAATCGGGGAGGGCGGACTTCTACTGCGAACGATAGTGAGCAGTGAGAAGTCTATCCAGACCCGATTTGAACACGCGAGTCGTAGCCCCGGAACGGCCGAGCAGAGCGAGGCCGCACGCCCGGACCGTCTCGCATCGGTTCAAATCGGGGAGGGCGGACTACATTTCCGTCGAATCGCAGTCGGTTGTAAATCGACTTGTCCTCCGTCCGCACCTTCGTTCGCAGCAGTAGTCAGGGCTTACTTTCGTTTGATTGTGAGATACTACGTGTGAACTATCGAAGGGGATTATGTCACCCGCCCAGCACCACGGCACTAATGAGTACAGTTATCGAAATCGTGGAGGCCATCGCGGAAGCCGAGAACGTCGACCCCTCGGAACTGGAGATTCAACTGCATGATTACGTCGACGTGGATGCCGTACGGTCGTTAGTTGCTCATCGACGCGACTCGTGGACGGTTCGGTTCGAAATACCGGACCACATCGTCCGTGTCACAGGACAGGGCGTCGTTACCGTAGATGGTTCGGAGACGGGAACTCACTCGAGAAACGTCTTCGAGTAGGAATCGATTCTGCCCCCGATTGTATCCGCCCTATCTACCCACCAGCCGGGTTCAGGAGTGGCCGGCCGTGGCTGAGCACTCGGTCGTCGACCGTGCGATAGTCTGCGAGCGGCGAAGCCGTGAGCGTTTTCGGTCGAATCGCGGCAGAACGCCTACGGTCGGCCATCCCCGACGTACGGATATGTCCGACAGCCACTCAGTTCCGGTCGCCGACGGCGAGTGCGTCGCCGCCGAGCACCACCCCGCAGACGGCGACCGCTGGCTCGTCTTCTGTCACGGCTTTCTGAGCGACAAAAGCGGCAGCTACGAGGCGCGCTGTGAGCGCGCCGTCGCGGAGGGGTACGACGCCGTCCGGTTCGACTTCCGTGGCAGTGGCGACTCCGACCGACCGTTCGTCGAGTCGACGCTGAGTACGCGGCTGGCCGACCTGCGTGCGGTGGTTGATTACTTCGACCCCTCGTCGTACGCGCTGTTCGGCTCGAGTTTTGGCGGGAAGGTCGCACTCCACGCCGCAAGCGACGAACGACTCGAGGCCGTCGTCACGCGGGCGCCCGTGACGTACAACCGGGCCTTCGACGACTACCGCGCCGCCGTCACCGATGCCGGCGAGCTCCGTATCGACGACGACCACGCTATCGACGAGCGGTTCTTCGAGGACTTCGAGCAGTACCCCTTCGCCGACGCCGCCGACGCCATCGACGTACCCCTCGCGATGTTTCACGGCGCCGCGGACACGTCGGTCCCGATAGCGGACACCTTCGAGGCAGCGGCGACCCTCGATACCGACGTGATGGTCTCGAAGTTCGCGGGCGAGGGTCACCGTTTTTCGGCGGCGGCCGAACGGCGGCTACAGGAGCAGTCCTTCGCGTGGCTCTCCGACCGATAATCGTGTTCACGAACGTGCACAAAGCCGGCGCAGTCGGCCGATTTGAAACGTCGTAGGATATTATATGTGGCCCGCTGGAACCGTGGTGTGAGGCCACTACCGGAAGCCACGTCGGGGAACGTGGGACGCCGCACCGCTCGGTCTCGGGAGGAACCAGATATGCCACTGCTAACGCGCGTCCGGCGACTGTTCGGAACGTCACACGTCATCCATGAGTGTCGACGCTGTGGAACGAAACTCGACGGCGAGTTCGACACCTGTTCGAACTGCGATTCCGACGACATCGCCCGCTACGATCTCGGGTGAGAGCCGACCGTTCGAGCGTCGGAGACACCACAAGACATATTCTATCGGTCGAACACCTCACCGACGATGCCCGCCCTCCATCGGTTGTGGGCACGCCGCCAGCGCCAGCCACGGTTCGTCGCCGCGTCGTTGGCCGTGCTCGCGTTCCTGCTCGCGTATCCGGCGATACAGTGGTGGCTCCAGTCGGCCGGTATCGCCGGTGAGTTCCGCTTCTACGACCTCGGCGCCTACCGCAGCGCCGTCAGCGCGTGGCACGCCGGCGAGCCCCTGTACGTCCCGAACGACGACGGCGGCTACCACGGCAGTTACCTCTACCCGCCGGTGTACGTCCTGCTGTTCGCGCCGCTGTCGGAACTCCCGTTCCGGCAGGCCGGTATCGTCTGGAACGCCCTCTCGGTGGCGCTGCTGTGGGGCGGCTTGCAGGCCGTCGTCGCCGCCTACGGCCTCCGGTTGGCGTGGTACGAACGCGGCCTGCTCCTGTGGGCCATCCTCGGCTTTCACCCAGTCATCCTCTCGATGCGGCTGGCGCAGGTGTCGGTGTTCCTCGCCGGCGCTCTGTCGGTGGCGCTTGCGGCAGTCGTCTACGCCGACCGCGACGACGGGAGCGGGCGACTCCAGTATCTCGCCGGCGCCGCGACAGCGGTCGCCGGGACGGTGAAACTCGTCTACGCCCCCACCGGCGCACACCTCCTCGCGAACCGCCGCCGGTTCGCCGCTGCCGCCCTCACGGGGCTGGCACTGCTGGCCGTCTCGCTCGGCGTCTTCGGCGTCGATACCCACCGCGCGTACCTCGACGTGCTCGCGTGGGGGAAGGGGTGGGGCGGTGGCCGTCCGCCGAGTCTGTGGCTACCGGCGTACTTCCGACCGCTGTACGTCCTCGGCGGGACGCTGTCGTTGGTCGTCAAACTCGGCGGGTCGGCCCTCGTCGCCGCCCTCGCGCTGCTGGCAGCCGACCGAGGAGTCGACGACACGGTGTTCGGCCTCGGCGTCGCCGCGACGCCGCTTCTCGCACCGCGGCTCTACACACAGGACCTCACGCTCGTGTTGCCGGCGGCCATCGTCCTCCTGGCGACCGAACTCCGAGATGACGGCGGCTACCCGACCGTTCCGGTCCTCGCGGTGGGGCTGGCCGCCGTCCACGCCTACGGCCTCTATCTTCTCGTCAAGGTGCTTCCCGACAGACTGCCCTTCGGAGCGACCCTACTCGACGCCGCTCCGGTGTTACAGCCCGGACTCTGGGCGAGCGTCCTGCTCGCCGGATTGGCCGGATGGCGAGTCGCCGAAGCGGCCGATTTCGGTTGGTTAGGTGACGTTCCGGTGTCGGAGCGGCTACACGACTGAATCGCCCAATACGCTTAACATCGGCGCTGTCGCACAGTACGGGTGTGACGTCGGGGATTCGCGTCCTTCACGTGGACGACGACGACGCCTTCCGCGATTTGACCCAGCGATATCTCGAACGGGAGGGGATAGACGTCGTCGCCGCCGAGGGAGCCACCGCCGCACTCGACCGGCTCGATGACTCGGTCGAGTGCGTCGTCTCCGACTACGACATGCCGAACACCGACGGCTTGGAGTTGCTCGAATCGGTTCGCGAGCGCGACCCCGACCTGCCGTACATCCTCTTTACCGGGAAGGGAAGCGAGGAAATCGCGAGCGACGCCATCAGCGCGGGCGTCACGGATTACCTCCAGAAGGAAGCCAGCGCCGAGCAGTTCACCGTCCTGTCGAACCGCATCGAACACGCCGTAGCCGAGCGCCGAACCGAAGTCGCACTCGAAGAGAGCGAACGAATGCTGTCGACGCTCGTCTCGAACCTCCCCGGTATCGTGTATCGCTGCCGCAACGAACCGGAGTGGCCGATGGAGTACATGAGCGGCAACGTCGCAGAGTTGACCGGCTACGACCCCGAGGCGTTCATCGGGGGCGACCTGAGATGGGGCGACCTCATTACGGACGACGAGGACCGAGTCTGGAACGCCGTCCAAGCGGCCCTCGACGCCCACGAACCGTTCGAGACGACCTACCGCATCGCCGACGCCGACGAGAAGACGCGGTGGATGTGGGAGCAGGGTCGCGGCGTCTTCGAGGACGGCGAGTTGGTCGCCCTGGAAGGGTTCATCACGGAGGTGACCGAGCGGAAGCGCCACGAGCGAGAACTCGCCAAGTACGAGTGGTTGGTCGACGCGATGGGGGACCCCGTCTACACGACCGACGCCGACGGCTACGTAACGACGTTCAACGAGCGAGCGACGGCGCTGACCGGCTACGACGCCGACGACATCGTCGGCGAACACGTCGAGATGCTGCTCGCACCCGAGGACATCGAACGGGGACGGGCCGTCGTCCGCGAGTTACTCGGCTCCGAAGGGCCCAACACAGCGACCTACGACATCACGGTCCGAGCGGCCGACGGCGAGCACCTCGAATTGGAGAACCACGTTGCCCTGCTCACGACCGGCAGCGAGTTTCGCGGCACCGTCGGCGTCCTCCGGAGCAGCGAGGACCGAACCGACAGTCGGCTCCGAAGGCTCCACGAGTCCGCTCGCGGATTGATGAGCGAAGGCGACTGCGACCGCATCGCGTCGCTGACCACCGGCGCAGCAAAGGAGATACTCGGCCAGCCGATTACGACGGTCCGTCTCGAAGACGACGGCGCGCTCCTAGTGGCGTCGACGACGGAGGAAGCAAAACGGACACTCCCCGAACAGCCGCGAGACGTCTCCGGGGAGACTCCTGCCGGAGCAGCGTTCCGTGAGGGGGAACCGCGCGTCGAGGGGAACCTCTCGGAGCGCGACGACTTCGACCGTGGCAGCGTCCGCTCGGCCGCGTACTTCCCGCTCGGCGACCACGGTGTGTTGATAATCGGCGCCACCCAATCCGACGCCTTCGACGCACGTGACATCCAGTTGGCGACGATACTCGCCGCCAACGCCGAGGCCGCACTGGACCGTGCCACAAAGGAGGAGGCGCTCCGACAGGAGCGCGACGACCTCCAGGCGCTGTTCGAGAACATTCCTGACCCGACCATCGAGGCGGTCATCCGCGAGGGGGAGGCCATCGTCAAGCGTGCCAACCCCGCCTTCGAGTACGTGTTCGGCTACGACGAAGCCGCGATGGCCGGCGAGAACCTCGATGCGTTCATCGTTCCCCCGGAGTCCAGAGACGAGGCCGTCCAGTACAACGAACGGATACGCGACGGCGAGGGGTTCCACGGCGAGGTCCGCCGACTCACCGACGACGGCCTCCGGGATTTCATCCTCCACGTCGTCCCCCACGACGTCAGCGGCGAGTCGACGCGCGGCTACGCCATCTACACGGACATCACCGAACAGAAGCAACGCGAGCGGGAGCTCGCCCGACAGAACGAACGCCTCGACCAGTTCGCGAGCGTCGTCTCCCACGACCTCCGGAACCCCCTGTCGGTCGCCCGCGGGCGCGTCGACCTCGCTCGGATGACCGGCGATGCGGAGCACTTCGAGGTCCTGGAGCGCGCCCACGACCGCATGGAGGAACTCATCGATGGCCTCCTCGCGCTGGCACGGCAGGGGGAGTTGACCGGTGACCCCGTCGCCGTCGAGTTGGAAAACGCCGCCGAGGCGGCGTGGGAAACCACGGACACGGATGGTCTCACGCTCGAATCCGACGGAACCGAAACCATCGAGGCCGACCCGGAGCGATTCCGACAACTGCTCGAGAACCTCTTTCGGAACGCGGTGGAACACGGCGAGGATGCCTCGACGCTCACCGTCGGCGCCCTGTCAGACGGCTTCTACGTCGAAGACGACGGCGTCGGCATCCGGGAAGACGAGCGTGAGGCGGTGCTCGAATCCGGCTACTCCACCGCCGGCGGCACCGGCTTCGGGCTCGCAATCGTCGACACCATCGCCGAGGCTCACGGCTGGGAGGTGTCGGTCACGGAAAGCGATGCCGGCGGTGCCCGCTTCGAGTTCCGCGGCGCCGTAGGGGCGTAATCAGTCCTCGCCCGCTCGCCAGCGGCCGCCGTTGACCCGATAGCCGTCGAACTCGCCGCTCTCGATTTCCGCCTGAATTTCCGCACACGTATCGTCGTCGACGGCCGCGAGATGACACAACGGGTGTCCCGGCAGCGCGACGGGATTCTCGAGGACGCCGACGAGGAGGCCGGTAAACGGCGCTTCGACGGCGTGTTCCTCCTCGCCGAAGTGGTCCGTGATGGTGCAAATCGTATCGCCGGCCCGGACCAGCGGGTAGGGACCCCACTGCATGTCGACGCGGCCGCCGGTGTCCGCCCGGAGCCACGACTTTTCGGTGTCGTCGCCGATGACCCGTCGCCAGCCCGGGTGCAACACCGGGTATCCGGGCAGTATATCGTACTCCGCGAGTACGGACTCGACGCCGTCGAGGGCCTTCTCGATGAGGGTCGGCTGAAACCGGTGGGCCTTCCCCATCTCGACGGCGACCGTCGGCGTCCCCGACGCCGTCGCGACGGCCCGGAGCGACCCGCTGTCACCGGCCCCGGAGAGAACGAGATTCGCGCCGAAAGCCCGCGTCAACCGCTCGACGGCCGGGTCCGAGACGTTCGCGCGGGCGTGATACATCGTCGTCCGATTGCGGGTCGAGGTGTGGAAGTCCAGACAGAGGTCACACGGCCGGACGAACCGCTCGAACACCTCGTGGGCCATCCGCGAGGCCGTGTTCCCGCTCTCCTGGCCGGGAAAGGAGCGGTTGAGGTCCTGGTCGTAAATCGGGATGTAGCGCTGTTGGGCCTGGTATGCCGGCACGTTGACGACGTGGACGATGACGATTGTTCCGTGGACCTCCGCCGGCGAGTAGCGTTCGGCGACCTCCTGACACACCTTCACGCCGTTGAGTTCGTCGCCGTGAATCGCCGCCGCCAGACAGAGTCGCGGCCCCGGTTCGGTTCCGTTGATGACGGTGACCGGCACCTCGACTGGGTCACCGAGGTACGTCTCGCTGATTTCGTACCGGAAGTGTCGCTTCTCGCCGGGAGATACCTTCCCGTCGTACCGGAACGGACGGGACGCCTCGGGTACGTCGATAGCCGTCGCGTCGGACATGGAAGTGCCACACACGCGGTAGCCAAGTACTTTCGTGGGAGTCGCTGACCGGCCCGCCGCTCGGACGAACCCTTTTGACCGAGAGCGACCCAAACTGACACATGACCACACAACTCCCGGAGTCGGCGTTCGACGACCGCCTCGCCGCCGTCAGGGAACGTATCGACGATTCGGATGTCGACGCCGGCGTCTGGTTCGGCGCGACGTCGATAGAGTACCTCACCGGATTCGCACATATCCAGACCGAGCGGCCGGTCGTCCTCGCCGTGACCGACGACGCCGTCGCGCTGACCGTCCCCCGACTGGAGGTCGAACGCGCCGAGGCCGTCGAATCCATCGACCGCGTCGACTCGTACTTCGATTACCCCGGCGGCAACCCCATCGAGACGGCCGCCGGAACCCTGTCGGACCTCGGCGTCGAATCGGTCGCCGCCGACGCCGACGGTGCCCCCGGCGTGATGGGGTATCAGGGACCCCCGCTGAGCGAATTCCTCGCCGTCGACACGCAGGACTGGGTGAGTCGGATGCGGTGGGAAAAAAGCGACGCCGAAATCGAATTGATACGGGAGTCCGCCGAGTGGGCGAACCTCGGCCACCGGTATCTCGCCGACTACACCGAAGTCGGCGCCCACCCGGCGACGGTCAGCCAGCGGGCCTCGACGGACGCCTCCCGAGCGATGCTCGACACCCTGGGCGACCGCTACGTCGAACGCGCCCGCGGGGACGGCCCCGTCCACGCCGGCTACATCTCCGCCGAGGAGACCGCCCTCCCCCACGGCCACACGCCGAATCAGCGACTCCGCGAGGGCGACGTACTGATTACGGGTGCGACCGCCAACGTCGACGGCTACTTCTCGGAGCTCGAACGGACGATGTTCGTCGGCGAGCCCAGCGACCAACAGGCAGGGTACTTCGAGGTGATGCTCGAAGCCCAGACGATAGCCATCGACGCCCTCGGCCCCGGCGTCCCGTTGGAGTACGTCGACAGCGAGGTGACCGCCTACTTCGAAGAGCAGGGCGTCGCCGACCTCGCACAGCACCACGTCGGCCACAACATCGGCTTGGGCGCCCACGAACCGCCCTACATCGACTCCGGGTGGAGCGACCACTGCGAGGCCGACCACACGAACTACGACGCCGCTGATGCGACGATGGAGCCGGGCCACGTCTACACCATCGAACCCGGAATCTACACCGACACGGAGGGGTACCGCCACTCCGACACCATCGCCATCACCGACGACGGCATCGAGTGGCTCACCTACTACCCGCGAGAACTGGAGGCGAACGTGATTCGCTGACGGCCGGCGTCGGGGAGGACCGGCCGCCGGAGCCAAACGCTTGAAGTCGTCTCCCACGATAACACCGCCCAGTGACAGTCTCTTTCGACCTCTTCGGGACGCTCGTCGACTGCGATACCCCCGCCGATCCCGCGGCGGCCGTCGCCGAGGAACTCCGCGAGCGCGGCGTTTCGGTCCCCGAGGACTTCGGCGACGCCTACCGGGAGGTCCACGTCGACGCCCCCGACGGCGCGGAAGTTCCGCTGCCGGCACACGTCTCGGCGGCGCTTTCCTCCCGCGACGTCGACGCGCCGAACAACGCCGCCCGACGGGCCGTCGTCGCCGCCTTCGACCCCGACGTGACGCGACGGGAGGGTGCCCGAGACGCCATCGCCGCCGCCCGCGAAGTCGGCCCGGTCGGCGTCTGCTCGAACTGCAGCGTCTCGGAGTTGGCCCGACGGACCTTGATTCGTGCGGACCTCCACGAGTCCTTCGACGCCGTCGTCACGAGCGTCGGCTGTGGCTGGCGAAAACCCGACCGACGGGCATTCGAGACGGTCGCCCGCCGCCTCGACACCTCGGTCGGAAAACTCGTCCACGTCGGCGACGACCCCGCGACCGACGGCGGCATCGAAGAGTTGGGCGGCCGGTTCGTGAACGTCGGCGAGGTGCCGCTGTCGGCGCTCGAATCGTGGCTGGAGACCCGTCCATGACGGACGTTCCGCTCGGCATCACCGTCGCCGTCCTGCTGGCGGCGGGACTGGACTGGACGCTGCGGGAACCGCCCGCGGAGTACCACCCGGTGACGCTGTTCGGCCGCCTCGTCGACTCGGTCGATAGAGAGTACGACCACCCGAAACGCGCCGGTTTCGCCGTCGCCGTCGGCCTCCCGCTGGCCGCCGCCGCGAACGTCTATGCGGCCCTGTGGCTGACGACCCTGCTCCCGGGCATCGTCACGGCCGTACTCGCCGGCCTCGTCCTGTGGTCGACATCGAGTCTCCGACTGCTCGTCGACGCCGCCGAGCGGGCCATCGAGGAAAGCGAGACCGACCCCGAGGCCACCCGCGAGGCGCTGCTCGCGTTGGTCGGCCGGGACACCGCCGACCTCCCGCCGGAACTCCTTCGGAGCGCCGCCGTCGAAAGCGCCGCTGAGAACTTCTCCGACGGCTTTCTCGCGCCGATACTCGCCTTCGCGCTGCTGGCGCTCGTCTCGCTGCCCGCCGCCGCGGCCGCCGCGACCTACGTCAAATGCGTCAACACGCTCGATTCGATGCTCGGCTACCCCGGGCCGTTCGGCTGGGCGAGCGCCCGCCTCGACGATTTCGTAATGTTCGTCCCCGCCCGCCTCAGCGCCGTTGTCCTCGGACTCGCGGCGGGTGACCCCGCCGCTCCGGGACGGGCCCGCCGGTACGCCTCGGTTCCGGAGTCACCGAACGCCGGGTGGCCGATGGGGTCGGTCGCCGCCGCCCACAACATCCGGCTGGAGAAACCGGGAACGTACGTCCTCAACGAGGTCGCGGATTTCCCGACGGTCGCCGAGGGACACGACACCATCCGGACGGTCACGAGAGCGGGGACCGCAATCTACGTGATCGTCGCGCTCTTCGGGGTGATACTGTGGCTCTGAGCGACCTCGGCAGCGCCGTCCGCGGCGGCGTCGCCTTCTGCACCCGACTCCCGCTTTCGGGGTCCGAACGCGACTGGATACGGTTCCAGGAGACCCCCGCGGCCTTCCCCGCGGTCGGCTACCTCGTCGGCCTGTTGCTGGCGCTCCCGTTCGTCGTCCTCGATGGTCCGGCGGCCGCGGTCGCCGCCGTCTACCTCCTGTTCGTCTACCTCCTGACGGGCGTCAACCACCTCGACGGCGTCGCCGACCTCGGCGATGCTGCCGCGATACACGACGGCGACGACCGCCGGAAAGCCCTGAAAGACACGACCACGGGCGTCGGCGCGGTCGGGTCGGTCGCCGTCGTCGTCGCCGCCCTCGCACTCGGCGCCGTGGCCGTAGCGGGGCTGCCGGTCGGCGCCATCTTCCTCGTCGCGGTCGTCCTCGCCGCGGAGGTGAGCGCGAAACTCGCGATGGCGACCGTCGCCTGTCTCGGCACCGCGGCCCACGAGGGGCTCGGCTCGCAGTTCACGCGCAACGCCGACCCCGCACTGTTGCTCGGGCCGGCCGTCGTCTCGGTGCCTGCCGCGCTTCTCGGCGGCGTGCCGACGGTCCTCGCGGTCACCGCCGGACCGCTCGTCGCCTACGGCCTCGTCCGCTG
>JBMCDV010000025.1:0-10270 GCA_048618255.1 Natronomonas sp.
GTAGGCACCGTCGAGCCCCTCGAAGGCCGACCCGCGGTAGACGTACCCGCCGATGACGGAGATGCCACTGACGGGCGCCTCCGAGTGTGGATACTCCGCGATGGGGGCGACGAGCGCCTCGCCACCCCGAACGTCCGGTGGCGTCTCGGTTGGGCAGTCGTCGGCCTCGTAGCAGTGAGCGCCCTCCCGGACGTTCCAACCGTAGTTGCCACCCGCCGAGACGAGATTGATTTCCTCGTAGCGGCCCTGTCCCACGTCACCGACGAGCAGGTCCGCGCCGTCGAAGGACATCCGATAGGGATTGCGCAGCCCCCAGGCGAAGTGTTCGTCGAGTCCCTCGCGGCCGACGAGCGGGTTGTCGTCTGGAACTTCGTACTCCCCGCGCCCGCCGGCGTCGACATCGAGTCTGAGGATGCTGCCGAGCAGGTTCTCCGTTACGTCCTGTCCGTTGCCGCCGGCGACGCCGTCGTACCAGTCCCCGACGTGGCCCCGGCCCTGGTCGCCGCCGGCACCGCCGTCGCCGACGGCGACGTAGAGGTAGCCGTCGGGGCCGAAAGCGAGGTCGCCGGCGTTGTGGTTGCCCTGCGGTTGGGGGATTTCGAGGACGGTCCGTTCGGAGTCAGCACGGGCGCTGCGGCCGTCCTCGCGCACCTCGAACTCGGCGAGGACGAACGTGTGGCTGTAGTTCGAGGGCGTCCCCTCCCGCCGCGGAGAGCTGTAGCGGACGAACAGCCGACGGTTCTCGACGAAGGCGGGGTGGAGTTCGATGCTGAGCAGACCTTTCTCGCCGCCGAAGTCGACGGTTTCGCGCAAGTCGAGGAACGGTTCCTCGCGGAGGCCGTCGCTTTCGTGAACGTGGACGATTCCCTGCTGTTCGGCGATGTAGCGGCGGTCGGCCTCGGGCGAAAACCGGATGTCGAGCGGGGTATCGAGCCCCGAAACGAGCGTTTCGAGGGCGAACGATTCCGGGAGGGCGGCGTCGGGCGTTCCGTCGTCCGACCCCGGCGAATCGGTGCCGTCGTCGGAGGGAGTGCCGTTGCCGTCGGAGGCACTACATCCGGCGACGCTCGTGCCGACGGCGGTCGCTACAGCGCCGAGAAAGCGCCGTCGGGTCGGACCGTGAATCATACTCACAGTGTCGGCCATCGACGTATGAATCGTTCGGCGTCAGTTGCCCGTGGTCGTTGTCGTCGCCGGGCGGTAGTCCGGGGGCGGCAACTCGGGAGTCTCGATGCTCCGCTCGGTGAAGGCTTCGAGGCTGCGTTCGGTCACGTCGGAGGCGAAGACCTTCTCGTCTCGAAGGTCCGCGACGTAGGCTTTCCCGCGAATCGTCCGGAAGTAGGTCTCGTCGTCGACGCGGATGGCGACGGGGTAGTCGTCGTCGACGGACACGTACGGTGAGGTGATGATGGCCTCCTCGACGATTGCTTTCGCCCGGTCGATGTCGGCACCGGGTGCGACGCTCAGTTCGGTGACGACCATCATGTGTGGGCTGCCGGCGTTGGCGTTGCCGACGTTGGAGGTGAACAGCCGGTCGTTCGGGACGACGACGGCGGTGTCATCGGGCGTCCGCAGTGTGGTCGACCGCAGGCCGATACGTGTCACCTCGCCGTAATCGTCGCCGATAGACACCTTGTCACCGACCTGAAACGGCTTCTCGAAGACGATGAACAGGCCGCCGAACAGCCCCGCGACGATGTCGCGCAGTCCGAACCCGAGTGCGGCGCCGAACAGCCCCGACGCCGCGAGCAGTTGCGTCGAGTTCAGTTCCAGGAGCGGAACGACGACGGCGTAGACGGCGACCGCGTAGACGAGGAGTCGCACCACCGGGATGAACATCTTGATGGTGATACGACGGGTCGGACTGCGTTCGGCGGTCGCCGACAACAGGAACGCCAGAACGCGTGCGAACACGTACGCGGCGACGAACACCAACAGCGCATCGAGGATGGTGGAACCGTCGATGGCGTTGGCGAGTTCCTCCTGTACGGCCGCCGCCGAGGCGTCCGACTGCAGCGGAATCACAGCACACCCCACCGTTCGGTCACGGCGACCGCTGCCGGAACGCCCGCCGGGTGGAGGCGAACCGTCCCGTCTTCGCTCGTGACGACGCCCGCCCGGGCGAACCGCCCGAGGAGTCACGGTGTCCGTGGGCCGATTCGGTCGGTCAGCGTCGCCCGGTCGACCTGCTCGGTCGAGAGGACGACGCGGAGACAGAACGCCGCCTCCCGGTCGAGGTCCCCGTCGAGGGCCGGCGCCTCGATGTCCGTCGGACGGACTTCGTCGTCGACACAGCGCGCCCAGATGGCGAGCGCCGCGCCGGGGGTCCCGCCGGAGACGGCCGCGAGCAGTTCGAAAGTCGCCGTCTTGGGGTCGAGGTCCTCGGTCCGGCGGGCCACGATGGCTTTGCGGTCCAGAGCGGGGACGGGAACCGACACCGTGCGGCCGGCCACCGTCGTCTCGCGCCGGCGAACGGTGAGCGGCCTCTCGTCGGTCTCGTCGCGCCGGAACGTCGGCCGCTCGGTCGCGTTCGCCTCGACGAGCGCCGCGATTTCCTCGCCGGAGAGCCGCCCGATTTCGACGTGTGTCGGAACGACGGTCACGATGTCACGAACCGCGTCGAGATACGACCAGGCGAACCGGTTCCACCCGGTGACGACCGTCGTCTCGGTCTCGGCGAGCGCATCGAGAAACCGCGACAGCGGTCGAAACCCACCGACTCTGCGGGTGTAGAGGTGGTGACACCCCTCGACGACGGCCGGCCCGCCGGCGAGGGCGTCGACGGCGTCGGCCGCGTCGGTGTCGGGGGCGAATCGGACGTGGCGGGCGTCGAGGCGGTCGGCAGCACGCGCTAAGACCGTCTCCCGCCCGCCGAAGGGATTTCCAACGACCGCGATTGGTCCGGTCGTTCGCCCGTCTAGGACCCGCTTGAATCGCTCCTCGTCGTCACCGAGAAGCGCCGAAAGGCCGACACTCCCATCGTCGAGGTGGGTCGTCGTCATCCAGTGTTCTGATAGCCGTTCACAGTCATCGCAGTTATACCTCGGGGCGTCACGTGAGCCGTACCTTTCAAACCGTTAGCCCTCACAGAGCCACCTATGTCCGCCTCAGAACTCGCGGCGCAGGTCAGGGAGGCACTCGAAGTCGACGGCGAGGAGTTCGCGTCGCGAGTCGACGAGGAAGTCGAGGCGCTCCGTGCGGAAATCGACGACGGCACCTTCGACAACCCACAGGCCATCGTGGGACTCGAATACGAGTTCTACGCGGTCGACGCCGAAACTGACGCGCTGATGCGCGTCCCGCGGCGTCTCTTGGAGTACATCGGCTTCGAGAAGGAACTCGGGTTACACAACGCTGAATTGTCGACGGCGCCACAGCCGCTGTCGAAGTACGGGCTTCGCGCACAGGAAGCGGAGGTCCAGGCGAAACTCGACGCCGCCGAAAACGAAGTGACTCGCGAGGGGATGGCCCTCGTCAGCGACGGTCTCTGGACGGTGCCGCCGGTCGGCGAGACGGCCACGGAGTACCTCACCGACAGCATCGAGGAGGACGGCATCCGGATGGCGACGAACATGTCGGCGTCCGTCAGATATCACGCGATGGCCAACACCGACTACGCCGCCGAGCTACAGCTCGATGCCCCACACGTCAGCCTCGAGGCCGACACGGTGATGCCCGAGAGCCTCATCACCTCGATTCAGCCCCACTATCAGGTGGCCCACGCCCACGACCTCCCGGAGAACTTCCGGTATGCGCTTCGAATCGCGGGGCCGCTCTTGGCCGTCGCCGTCAACTCGCCGTTCTTCCCGCCGGACCTCTACGACGCCGACCCCGACGCCATCCTCTCGGATGGATGGATGGAAAACCGGGTCCCCGTCTTCGAGTCCGTTCTCAACCCCGACGGCGACCCGAAGGTGACGTTCCCCGAGGACATAGACAGCATCGACGAGGCGCTCCGGCGTATCGCCGACGACCAGACGGTCGTCCCGACGCTACTGGAACGCGGCGACCGCTTCGACGACCGCTTCGAGCACTTCCGACACAAACACGGCAGTTTCTGGCGGTGGGTCCGACCGGTGTTCGACGGCCCAACGAGGAAGAGCGCCAACGCCCGCATCGAGTTCCGGCCGCTTCCGTGCCAGCCGACGGTTCGGGACACCATCGCGCTGCAGGCGGTGTTCGCCGGGCTACTGGAGAGTCTCCCGCGACGCGAGCATCCGGTGTACGACCAGCCGTGGGCCGACGCCCGCGAGAACTTCTACGCCGCAGTCCGTGACGGACTCGACGCCGAGTTGCGCTGGATAACCGCCGACGGCACCGAGACGACGGATACCGAAGAGCTGTACGCCGAACTGTTCGAAATCGCTCGCGACGGTCTCGAACTGCGAGGGTTGGACGCCGAAGAGGCCAATCGCTACATCCAGCCGCTCAGAGAGCGCGTCGACCGCCGTGTGACGCCCGCCAGTTGGAAACACGAACGCGTCGCCGAAGCCGTCGGCCGCGGCGAACCGTTCGCACAGGCCGTCTGGGGGATGCAGGCCGAATACATCGACAGACAGACCGAGACGCTCATCGAGGGCACGTTCCTCGACTGGCTGTAAAAAGAACTGCCTCAGATGGCCGCGCCGCCGGAGCCGCCCTGGTATTGGTAATCGCCGAAGCCAAGCAACGGCCAGAAGATGAACGACAGGATGGCGAGGCCGAGGCCGAAGCCGACGCCTTGACCGAACTGCTTGGCCACGTCGATGCTGATTTTGAACACCGCGATGATGTTCAGGATGGGAACGAAAAACAGGATGAGCCACCACCACGGGTTGTCGCTCACCTTGACCATCACGTAGACGTTGTAGATGGGAATAATCGCCGCCCACCCCGGTTCGCCCGCCTTCTCGAACGCCTTCCAGAACCCGGCGATTACCGCCACGATGATGGCGAGATACACGATTAACCCCACGATACCAGCGAGTCCGCCGCCACCGCCGCCGTTCTGCAACGGAACGAGCAACTGTGCGATGTTCGGGAACATACGTCGACACACATGTCTTCGGCGTTACTTAACAGTTTTTCATAGATATAAATATACCATCACGTAATTGTACGAACACGGATTTTCGGGATTGTATCGCTCTCGAAAGGAGGAATCGTAGCGAATCGTTACTATTCGGAGACCGAAGGGAGTTCGGACAGGACGGAAACGAACGATGTTCGTCGACGGGGGAAGGTCGCCGCCACGTCGCCGTCAGACCTGCACTTCGACCTCGTAGCCCGCCGCTTCGAGTGCGTCCAGCAGCTCCAGGACGTGTTCTTCGCCACGGGTTTCGAGGTCGAGTTCGACCTCGGCGGCGTTCATCGCGATGTCCTTCGAAGCCCGGTCGTGTTCGATGGCGTGGATGTTCGTCCGGTGGTCGACGAGCAACTCGACGAGTTCTTGGAGGGCGCCGGGGCGGTCCTTGAGAACCGTTTTGATGCGCAGAAAGCGGCCGCGTTCGACGAGGCCGCGAGTGATGACGGTCGTGAGGACGTTGAGGTCGATGTTGCCGCCGCAGAGCGCCGGAACGATGGTCTCGCCGTCGTCGTACTCGAAGCGCTCCTCGACGACGGCCGCGAGCGGGACGGCGCCGGCGCCTTCGACGAGCGTCTTCGACCGCTCCAGAAGCGAGGTGAGCGTGTTGGCGATTTCGGCGTCGGTGACGGTCACGACCTCGTCGACGCGCTCTTTGATGACCTCGAAGGTCAACGCCCCGACGGTTCGGGTCGCGATGCCGTCGGCGATGGTGTCGACCGACTCCCGCTCGATTCGGTGACCCTTCTGGAGCGATTCGGCGACGCTTGATGCCCCCTCGGCTTGGACACCGATTACGCGGGCGTCGGTTTTCGCCTTCACAGCGGTGGCGATACCGGAGATGAGTCCGCCACCGCCGATGGGGACGACGACGCAGTCCACCTCGGGACACTGCTCGACGATTTCGAGGCCGATAGTGCCCTGTCCGGCCATCACCGCGGGGTCGTCGAAGGCGTGGACGTAGGTTCGGCCCTCATGCCGTTCGATTTCGTGGGCGCGTTCGGCGGCAGTGTCGTAGTCGATGCCGTGGAGGACGACCTCGGCGCCGTAGGATTCGGTGGCGTTAATCTTCGAAATCGGTGCGTACTCCGGCATGACGATGACGGAATCGACGCCGGCCCGCGTCGCCGCCAGTGCGACCCCCTGTGCGTGGTTGCCCGCGCTGGCAGTGACGACGCCGGCCTCCCGTTCGGAGTCGCTCAGCTGTGCGATTTTGTTCGTCGCGCCGCGAATCTTGAACGAGCCGGTGCGTTGGAAGTTCTCCAGTTTGAGGTGGATATCCGCGCCGGTGCGCTTCGAGAACGTGTGCGAGTGTTCCAGCGGCGTCTGCCGGGCCGTCTCGGCGACGCGGCCCCTGGCCGCCTCCACGTCCGCGAGTTCGAGCATACCATCGACTACTGGTGGCTGGGTGGTATGCCTTCCGACGCCGAGGCTGGCCGCCGGCCAACCCGGCGCGACCGCTGGGCGACGTGAGGCCAAAGGGGAAGGAGCGTGTGCACTTGACGCTGGGTGTCGGAGTATGATAAAACCCGGCCATGCGGACTGAAAGTGAAACCGCAAGAGGGAAGCGCAGTGAAACTGGTGTCAGACGGTCGTTCGACGGTCGACAGACGGCCCGGATAGCCGTCGAAGGGACGCGTCGGTCGGTCAGTTGATGGGGATATCGTGGCCCGCTCCGGCACCGACTTTCGGCAGCGTTACCGTCAGGATGCCGTTGTTGTACGACGCCTCGGTGTCTTCTTCCTCGACCGGCGCCGGGAGTCGAATCGACCGATTGACCGACTGCTCGCGGCGTTCGCGGCGGATGTAGCGGCGGTCGTCGTTCTCGTCTTCGGTTTCGGTGGATTCGCTGTGAGATGCCGACAGCGTCAGCGTCTCACCAGACAGTTCCACGTCGATGTCGTCGCGGTCGAATCCCGGAAGGTCGGCGGTGACGACGAACGCATCACCCGTATCCTCGATATCGACAGGTACCGACCCCTCGAAGATGTCGTCGTCGAGCGTCTCGAGCTGGTGGCTCATCCGGTCGAACATCCGCTCGATTTCGTCGAATGGGTTTCGGGCCATGGCAGTTTTGGAGTATCGACGCGAGCGAGAAAAAGCGTATCGGCCCTACAGGTCGGAGCCCTCGAATCGGAGGTAGCCGACCGCGAGCGGCAGGATAATCCACAGCGCCATCGTGACGAAGCCGAACCACGGTTCGAGGTAGAAGGCCTCGGCGCTCTGGGCCTCCTGGTTCTCCGCGAGGCGTCGAACCGTCCACAGCGTCCCTTGCTGGTAGGCCGTCGTGGGGCTGATAATCTGCAGCACCTGTGAGAGCTCGACGAGCATGTCACCCTGTTCGAGTCCCTCTAAGGAGAACCCGTTGAGGACGTAGACGAGTCCCTGAACGAGAATGTCCCAGAGGAACTGGAAGACGACGAACAGGCCGAAGGCGCCGTAGGCGGCCCGGGAGGTAGAGGAAGTAAAGGCCGAGACGCCGACGGCGATGGCCACGAAGACGAACGCGAACAGCAGCGAGACACCGACGAAGGCGAGATACTCCACCGCCGAGAAGGCGTCGGCGAAGGCGGAGGTGAACACCAGTCCGATGGCGAAGCCGATGAGCAGGGCGATGGTGACGACGCCCGCCCGACCGACGAACTTGCCCGCAACCACGTCGGCGCGGCTGTTCGGCAGCGACAACAGCAGTTTCAGACTGCCGCTCTGTCGCTCGCCCGAGAGCGACCGGTAGGCGACCGCGATGGCGACGATGGGGATGAACACCGCCGTCGCGCTCACGAGACCGCTGATGAGCAGCACCGTCGTCACCTCGCCGGTGAGCTGTGCCTGCTGTGGCGGCTGGATGTTACTGACGACGTAGGCGGCGCCGGCGGCGAACAGCGCGAACAGCGCCGTCAACACGATGAGCAGTCGCGACCGAAGTGCGTCCCGAAAGTCCTTCTCGGCGACGGCACGGACGCTCATTGTTCACCCTCTGTGTAGGCGGCGAAGAGGTCCTCCAGTGGCGCCTCCTCCGTCGAGAAGTCCGACACCGTCGCCCCCATCTCCTCCAGTTCGGAGATGACGGTCATCTTCGCGTCGTCGGTACAGCCGACCCGCAGCGTCGTCCCGTCGACGCTGACGCTGTCGATGCCCTCCATGCTCTTCAGTCGGTGGCTCACGTCGTCGGGAACCGAATCGACTTCGACGACGAGCGTCGCCCCGGCGGCGACGTTCTCGCGGAGGCCTTCGATGGTGTCGACGGCGACGAGTTCGCCCTCGCGGATGATGCCGACGCGGTCACACACCGCCTCGACCTGCCCGAGGATGTGCGAGGAGAAGAAGACCGTCGTGCCGTCGGCGGCCTCTTCCTCGACGAGTTCGCGGAGTTCGCGGGCGCCGTTGGGGTCCAGTCCCGAGGACGGTTCGTCGAGGATGAGGAGGTCGGGGTCACCGACCAGCGCCATCGCCAGCGCGAGGCGCTGACGCATCCCCGTCGAGAAGCCGCCGGCCTTCCGGTCGGCGGCGTCTTCCAGGCCCACGCGTTCGAGAAGCGGGTAGGGGTCGTCGTCGGCCTCCTTCGAGTCGATGGCGAACTGGAGGTGTTCGCGGGCGGTCAGGCGGTCGTAGAGGTCGAATCCTTCGGGGAGGACGCCGGTTCGTTCCCGGACGGCGACGCTCTCCTCGCGGGCGTCGTGGCCCAGTACCTGTGCGGAGCCCTCGTCCGGTCGGACGAAATCGAGGACGATGTTGATAGTCGTCGACTTGCCGGCGCCGTTGGGGCCGAGGAAGCCGAACACCTCACCCTCCTCGACTTCGAGGTTGACGCCGCGCAACGCTTGCACGTCACCGAACCCCTTTCGTACGTCATCCAATTCGATGGCGGCCATATCGAATCGGGGTTCAAACCGACGGATTATAGGCCTTGAGGCTCTCCGTCGCCGTGTTAGTGACCCACACGATTAAATCGGGTCGTCGGGTGCGTGGCTCTCACGCACCCGTTCGACCTCGCTGATGTAGCGGTCTATCGTCTCGCTGTCCTCTACTTCTTCGAGGTTCGAGGGGTCGGCGTCGGTCGCCGCAGTCACCGTCGTTCGCTGGAGCATCGTCGCGGCTAGTTCCTTCCGAAGCGTCCGCGTTCCGTCGGGCGTCGCGTAGATGAGGACGACGAGGTCACGGTCGGTGTAGGTCCGTTCGACCAGCCAGACGCGTTCGCTGTCTGTCATCGGGGGAGATGCGTGGCGCGGGGGCTTGTACGTGGTGTTCCGGTTCAGGCGTTCGCTCGACAGCGGCGGGAGCGTGGCGCTGGGCTTTTCTACGCGCGTCACGACGACTCGAACATGACCACGGTCGAGGCGAAACGGGCCGCCGCAGTCGAGGACCTACGCGAACGCGACGGCGTCCTCGTCGCGTTCTCGGGAGGCGTCGATTCAGCCGTCGTCGCCGCGCTGGCCGAGGAGGCACTCGGCGACGACGCCGTCGCCTGCACCGCCAAGAGCGAGACGCTGCCCGAGGCCGAACTCGAAGACGCCACCCGGGTCGCCGAAGAAATCGGCGTCCGGCACGAAATCGTCTCGTTTTCCGAGCTCGACAGCGAGGCGTTCGTCGAAAACGACGGCGAGCGCTGCTATCACTGCCGGTCGATGCGCCTCGGCCGGATGTTCGACACCGCACGGGAGTTGGGCATCGACATCGTCTGTGACGGGACGAACGCCTCCGACCCCGGCGAGGGTCACCGTCCCGGCCTCCGGGCCGTCGAGGAGTTGGACGCCTACTCCCCGCTTCTGGAGCACGACATCACGAAAGAGGAGGTCCGGGAAATCGCCCGCCACTACGACCTCTCGGTGGCCGACAAGCCGTCGATGGCGTGTCTCTCCTCGCGCATCCCGACCGGTCTGGAGGTCACCGAAGAGAAGCTCAGCCGCGTCGAGAAAGCCGAGACCCTGCTGCGGACGTGGGGATTCGAGCAGTTCCGGGTGCGCGACCACGACGGACTCGCCCGAATCGAGGTGGGCGAATCGGAACTGGAGCGGGCGCTCGACCCCGACTTCGCCGCCGCCGCACGCGAACACCTCACCGACGCCGGCTTCGACCACGTCACGCTCGATTTGGGGGGCTACCGAACGGGAAGCGTCTCGCCGGCCGGCGAGGCGGCCACACCCGAGGAGGGCGACGTACTCGACGTGGAGTACCCGACGTAGTCGACTCGAACGTTCGACTCCGACG
>JBMCDV010000026.1:0-9963 GCA_048618255.1 Natronomonas sp.
GGTCCTCGCCCACGAGGACGTCCACGACGAAGTCGTCGACCGCCTCGAGACCGAGATGGGCGGGTGGGCTGCGGGCGACCTCTTCGACCCGGACACCAAACTCGGACCGCTCATCTCCCACGACCAGGCCGAGTGGGTCGAGGAACTCGTCGAGGACGCCGTCGCGAAGGGCGCGACGCTCGTCGCCGGCGGCCACCGTGACGGGCGCTTCTTCGAGCCGACGCTTCTGGCGGACGTTCCCCACGACGCCCGCATCGTCCACGAGGAACAGTTCGGCCCGGTCGCGACCGTCACCGCCTTCGCCGACGAGGCCGAGGCGTTGGAGCTCGCCAACGGCGGCGACCTCGGCCTCGACGCGTCGGTGTTCACGAGCGACTACGACCGCGCGATGCGGGTTGCAGACCGCATAGAGGCCGGCGGCGTCCGAATCAACGGCCCACCGAGCCACGGCCTCGGCGACATCCCCTTCGGCGGCGTGAAGGACTCCGGCATCGGCCGTGAGGGAATCGGCCACACAATCGAAGCCTTCCTCGATACGAAGACCGTAATCCTCTGATATGCGACGAGCCAAGGTCGTCTGTACCCTCGGGCCCGCCTCGGAGGACCGCGAGACGATACGCGGACTCATCGACGCCGGCATGTCGGTCGCGCGGCTGAACGCCAGCCACGGGAGCACCGATGGGCGAAAGCGCCTCATCGAGCGGGTTCGCGACGTGAGTGAGGCGTCCGGCGAACCGGTCGCGACCCTCCTCGACGTTCCGGGCCCCGAGATTCGGACGGCCCCCGTCTCCGGGTCCAACCACTTGGAGACGGGAAGCGAGTGGCGCCTCGTCGAAGGGGAGACAGTCGACGAAGCCGAGCGGATACTCGGCATCTCTTCGGCTGTGGATTCGGCCGCCCCTGGGGATACGGTCCTGTTCGACGACGGCCGCATCGAGACGACCGTCGAACGCGTCGAGGGTGAGACGGTCGTCGTTCGAATCGAGTCGGGCGGCGACCTCGGCGGTCGAAAGGGCGTCAACGTCCCCGGCGTCGACCTCGGACTCGACCCCGTCACCGAGACGGACCGGAAGGAACTGCAGTTGGCGGCCCGAGCGGAGGTCTCCTACGTCGCCGCGAGTTTCGTCGGCTCCGCCGAGGACGTATACGCCATCGACGAGGTTCTGGAGTCACTCGGTGCCGACATCCCCGTCATCGCGAAGATAGAGCGCGCCGACGCAGTCGAGAACCTCGACGGTATCATCGAAGCGGCCGACGGCGTGATGGTCGCACGCGGTGACCTCGGCGTCGAATGCCCACTCGAGAAGGTCCCGCTCATCCAGAAGCGCACCATCCGGAAGGCCGGCATCGCAGGCATTCCGGTCATCACTGCGACGGAGATGCTCGATTCGATGGTCCACGCTCGGCGGCCGACGCGGGCGGAGGCCTCCGACGTGGCCAACGCCGTCCTCGACGGTACGGACGCGGTGATGCTGTCGGGCGAGACCGCCATCGGTGACCACCCCGTTCGGGTCGTCGAGACGATGGACCGCATCGTCCGCGATATCGAGGGGAGTGAGGAGTACGCCGAATCCAGAGAACAGCGCGTCCCCCCGGCTAGCGACACCCGGACCGATGCGCTGGCTCGGTCGGCGCGGTATCTGGCTCGCGACGTCGATGCGACCGCGGTCGTCTCCGTCACGGAATCCGGCTACACCGCACGGAAGGTCTCGAAGTACCGACCGGCGGTCCCGGTCGTGGCGGTGACGCCCGACGACGCCGTGCGGCGACGTCTGGCGCTCACGTGGGGCGTTCAGCCGCACTGTCGACCCTTCCAGCAGGACGACGGCGCCGCCGAACTCATCGAGAACGCCGTGACGACTGCCCTCGATGTCGGCGTCGTCGAAAGCGGTGACACCGCGGTCGTCCTCGCTGGGATGATGACCGAACTCGAGGGTGCGAACACGACGAACACGCTGAAGGTCCACCTCGCTGCCGAGGTACTCGCGAGCGGTCGCGGCGTCGTCGACGGACGGGCCGCCGGAACGGTCTTCGTCTCGCTCGACGGCGACCTCCGGGAGTGTCCGGAGGGTGCGGTTCTGGTGTTGCCGGAGCCGTTCGACGGCGAGTTCACCGGCGATGTCTCGAAGATAGCGGCCATCGTCGCGGCGGAACGAGGGATGACCGGTCTGCCGGCGATAGTCGCCCGCGAACTCGGCGTCCCGATGGTCGGAGACGTTCCGCTTTCGGTTCCTGACGGAACCGTCGTCACCGTCGACGGTAACCGCGGCGTGGTCTACGAATCCGAGATTGCTGCCCGCTGACGGAATCCGGACCCGTTCGAAACACCGGTCGGTACCGGTACTACGCCCTCGAGTCGGAGGGTGTCGAAGCGATGTCGCCGAAGCGCCTGTTTCACTCGACGAATCCCTTGACGATAGTCTCGGCGCTCGCGCGGTTCGTCGCAAGCGGTACGTCGTGGACGTCACAGATACGCAGCAGTGCCGAAACGTCGGGTTCGTGGGGCTGGGCCGTCAGCGGGTCGCGGAAGAAGACGATGGCCTCACAGTCGCCGGTCGCGACCTCGGAGCCAATCATCATATCGCCGCCGAGGGGCCCGGACATCAGCGGCGTCACGTCGAGGTCGGTCTCCTCGTTTAGTCGCCCGCCCGTCGTCCCCGTGGCGATGAGGTCGTGTTCGGCGAGAATCGACTCGTACTCCGTCGCGAAGCCTATCATCTCCGGTTTCTTTTCGTCGTGTGCAATGAGTGCAATACGCATACTAACTGGACGAGTCGGTGCGTCTTGAATCCGTGGACGAACCGAAGCCACGCGGAGTAACTCGGAGCCGGCGGGGTCGGTCGTTCAACTGTACTCGAGGTCGTACAGTCTGCGGAACACGAGCGTCGGAAAACGGGGCTCCAAGCGGCTCGGTGGGCGACCCGCGCTGTCGTGCTCCGAGGTTGTCACGCGCTGGATGACGCCGTCCTCTGCGAGCTCGTACAGGAAGCGCTTGACGGTGCCCGCCGAAAGGTCCACTCCCGGAGTGTCCGTGATGGCCTCGACGGCGGTGTCGACGGAGGCCATCGCCGTCTCGTCGAGGTCGACGAGTCGCCGGAGAACGAGTTGTCGGTTCTCCGGCATCGTGTGGACCAACCCGAGGGGGGCGGCTGGTCTCGGGACCGCGTTCATACCGTCCGTCAGGTCGCGCTCGCGGATGCGTTCGTATCCGGCCGTCTCGGCGAGTTCGGCCGCACCGAACAGCGCCGCCAGTGCGTCGTGGGCGTTCCCGTCGGCCCAGTCGGCGAGTCGACGAATCTGCTCGTGGTCGATGGCGCCCTGTGCCAGCCCATCGGAGGCGCGTGCGGTCAGGAGGTCCGCCAGCGCGTGTCGCTCGTAGGCGGGTATCTCGATGCGCTCCGGAAAGCGGGTCTCGGCGTCTATCTCCTCGGGAGGCGCTCGACCGACCACGACGCAGGCCAGCGAGTTCTCGACGACGGAGAACGTCTCGGCCACCGTCTCCACGTCGAGGCCACTGGGTTCGTTCACGTGGTCGACTGCGACGACGACGCCGCGGTTTATCGGCTGGAGGTGTTCGACGAGGCGGGTGCGTATCGTCTCGGTACCGACTCCGTGCTCGGGGACGGACTCCTCGAGTACACCGTCGAGGACGGCGTGATAGAGGCCGAACGGCGAATCCGAGCGCCGGCCGTCCACGTAGACGAACGCCGGTGCCTGAGTCGTCTGGGCCCGCGTGCTCGTGTAGATGACCGGGGCGGTTCTGGACAGGAGCTGCGAGAGGTGCTCGAAGAGCGCCGTCACGACCGCCGACTTCCCGGCTCCAGGTGGCCCCCACAGGTAGGCGTCGGTCGGGAGCTGGCCGTCGAAGACCGGGTCGAGGTAGTCAAGCAGGCGCTCGAGTACCGGGCCGCGGTCGGTCGGTTCTTCGACGTGGGCGACCGGGCTGATGGCTTCGTACTCGCGGACGACCTGTGGGTCGTCTCCCGAGCGCTGCCGCCGTCGAATCCGCGTTTTCAGGTCCATCGTGTCACTGTCCTCGGTTCGGGGTGATATCTCCTCATTGCGGGATGCCGGATAAAACGGTCACGCTCTCGCCGGAAGCCGACGGCGTGTCCGTCGAGTGGACGTTTCGAGTTCGGTCGGCTGTCCACCGGAGCCGTCGTGAGAGTGCGGCGTTCGTTCCGGTTCGGTGTTCGATTTCGTTCGATTTCGTTCGATTCGGGTCGATACGGGGCGGACGTCCCCCTACAGGGTGAGGTAGCCCGCATTTGGTAGGAGTCCCAGCAGGAAGGCGACGCCGATTACGAGCATCGCGATGGCGATCGCCATCGCCGGCGGGTCGACGTGGGTTCCGGAGTGGGAGTAGAACATCCGCTGAGTTGCCTCACCGAGGAGGCCGCTGACCGCGCCGAAGCCGCCGGCGACGAGGATGGCGACCACCTCGTTTCCGAACAGCGGCATCGCGAGTACTGCCCCCACGGCACCGATGAGTGTGATGTGGTGGGTCACCGGTATCTTTTCGACCCCGAGGTTGAGGAACAGCAGGCTAATCGCCGAGATGGCGTAGCCGAGGAATATGCTCCCGGTTCTGAGCCAGATGAAGCCGGCCAGGATTCCGCCGACGATGCCGATGGCGGTCACGCCGGACCACTTGTACTGGTGGGGTAGCCACGGTTCGGTCGCCATCCCGTAACTCGCGGTGCCGCCATCCGTCGCGACCTCGTCGTCTATCTCGCCGCGCTCGAACGGCGACATGTCGAAGATGCTCGACCCCGCGGCATTGCCGACCAGCGGGTAGCCGAAGGCGATGCGGGCGAGGAAGGCCGTCGCGACGACCGACAGCGCGATGCCGTCGGTCGGGAAGCCGAGACCGCCCGCGAGGCGGGCGATGAGCATCCCGACGACGCCGAAGATAGCTCCGACCGCGAGGATGTCCGGTTTCGTGCCGAACGCATAGAGGATGTTCTTCCCGAAGTGGTAGTCCCAGTCGTCGGGCTCCATTTCGGGGTACTTCTTTCCTGCGTAGGCGCTCGCTGCGACGCCGCCAGCGAAGGCGATGTGGGGCCCGGTAATCGGACCGAACCCGATGACGCCGGTGATGCCCGCTGCGAGTTCGCCCTTCGGGACCGCCTCGAGATTCCCGAGTTCACGTTGGAGGATAGCGATACCCTCGCCCAAGAACACGAGAAAGCCCGTGAAGATGAACGCCGGTAGTGCGCCGATTGCCGCGCCGAAGGCCCCGCCCGCGAGTGCGGCGATGACCAGCACGATGAACGGCTCCCATTCCATGCCGATGACCGGAACCTGAAGGAGTACGTCGAACATGGATTATTCCTCCTGTGCCCAATCGAGGGAGCGTTCGACGGCGTCGTCCCAGCGGTCGTACATCTTCTCGGCCTGTTCGGTGGGCATCCGCGGCGAGAACTGGCGGTCGACCTGCCAGTTCTCCCGGAGTTCGTCGACGGAGTCCCAGTATCCGACTGCCAAGCCGGCGGCGTACGCCGACCCCAGTGCGGTCGTCTCGTCGACCTCCGGACGGACGATGTCGGTCCGGATGATGTCGGACTGGAGCTGACAGAGGAAGTTGTTCTTGACGGCGCCGCCGTCGACGCGGAGTCGTCCCATCTCGATGCCGGAGTCGGCCTCCATCGCCTCCGCGACGTCGCGGGTCTGGTAGGCGATGGACTCCAGCGTCGCCCGGACGATATGTTCCCGTCGGGTACCGCGTGTCATCCCCACGATGGTCCCCCTGGCGCGTCCGTCCCACTGTGGGGCTCCCAGCCCCGTGAAGGCGGGCACCATGTACACCCCGTCGGTGGAGTCGACCGAGCGTGCGAGTTCGGCCGTCTCCGTCGGGTCGTCGATGAGTTGGACGTCCTCGAGCCACTCGATTGCGGCTCCGGTGACGAAGATTGCGCCCTCCAGGGCGTACTGGACGGGTTCGCCCGAGCGCTGGAAGCCGATGGTCGTCAACAGGCCGTGGTCCGATCTCACGGGCTCCTCGCCGGTGTTCATCAGGAAGAAACTCCCCGTCCCGTAGGTGTTCTTGGCGTCACCTTCGTCGAAACAGGTCTGTCCGAACAGCGCAGCCTGCTGGTCACCCAGTGCGCCCGCGACGGGGATTTCGGCGCCGAGGAAACCCTCGGAGTCGGTGTGTCCGTAGTAGGCGTCGTCGCTCGAGGGCCGCACCTCGGGCAACAGCGACTCGGGGACGTTGAACTCCTCGAGGAGTTCCTCGTCCCACTCCATCTCCCGGATGTTGTACAGCATCGTCCGAGAGGCGTTCGTGACGTCGGTGATGTGGTTGCCCGTCAGCTTGTAGATGAGCCACGTGTCGATGGTGCCCATCAGGAGTTCGCCGTCCTCGGCGCGCTCGCGGACGTCGTTCGGCCGGATGCGCTCGAGTTTGATGGGGTCGGCGTTGTCCAGCAGCCACTCGGCCTTCGTCGCCGAGAAGTAGGCGTCACACTCCAGGCCAGTTTTCTCGCGTATCCACTCGACTTTCTCGTTGGCCTGTATCTCCTCTACCCGGTCGGTGGTCCGGCGGTCCTGCCACACGAGGGCGTTGTATATCGGTTTGCCGCTCGCTTCGTCCCAGACGAGAGTCGTCTCGCGCTGGTTGGTTATCCCCAGTCCCGCGAGCTGTTCGGGGTCGAGGCCGGCCTCTCGGAGCGCCCGGGAGACGACCGTCTTGGTGTTCTCCCAGATTTCCATGGGGTCGTGTTCGACCCACCCCGGTTCCGGGTATATCTGTTCGTGTTTCTCGTAGGCGTTGGCGACGACCTGACCCGCGTGGTCGAAGACCATAAACCGGGTTCCGGTCGTCCCTTGGTCGATAGCGCCGATGTAGGTTTGCTCTGACATCTGGTATTCCTCCGTGTGGGCCCCTGCCAGTGGCCCTCGACCTGCCGACCAATATTTTACTATCGGTCACGCAGTAGAAGTCAATATCTTGGCCACTCCTGATAAAGCTTGTGCAAGGCATTGACACACGGCCTAGAATTCCGAGGGTAGAAGTTCTAACAGAGGCACAGCTGGTGATTTTAGAGCAAAGAGTGCGATAGTTACTGGTGAATGCGAATTGGAGATAAAAATAAGGTTCTCCGTTCACAACGATGCGTAACCGGATGCCATACAGTACCGAAGTCCTCGTCGTCGGTGGCGGTTCGACCGGGTGCGGAATCGCCCGCGACCTCGCGATGCGCGGCGTCGACGTCACGCTCGTCGAGAAGGGGAACCTGACACACGGAACGACCGGTCGAATGCACGGGCTGTTGCACAGCGGGGGCCGCTACGCCGTCTCCGACCAGGCCAGCGCCACGGAATGCGTCGAGGAGAACCTCGTCCTCAGGGACATCGCCTCCCACTGCGTCGAGGAGACCGGCGGCCTGTTCGTCAAACGGCCAGAAGACACGGAGTCGTACTTCCAGGAGAAACTCGAGGGGTGCAAAGCGTGTGATATACCCGTCGAGGTGCTCTCCGCCTCGGAGGCCCGCAAGCGAGAGCCGTATCTGGCACGCGATATCGACAAGGCCATCTCGGTGCCGGATGCGGCCATCGACCCGTTCCGACTCTGTGTCGCCAACGCGGCGAGCGCCGAGAACCACGGCGCACGCGTGGCGACCCACGCCGAGGTGACCGACGTCCTCCTCGAGGCCGGCGAGGTCGTCGGCGTCGAAGTCCGCCACGGCAAGGGTCCCGGGAAGGGAGGTGAGCCCCGACCCGGCACGACCGAGCGAATCGAGGCCGACCACGTCGTCAACGCGACGGGGGCGTGGGCGGGTAATCTGGGGGCGATGGCCGGCGTCGACATCGAGGTTCGCCCCTCGAAAGGCGTGATGACCGTCATGAACACACGACAGGTCGACACCGTCATCAACCGGTGTCAGCCGAAGGGTGACGCCGACATCGTCGTCCCCCACGAGACGGCCTGTATCCTCGGAACCACCGACGAGGAGGTCGACGATCCCGAGGACTATCCCGAAGAGCGCTGGGAGGTCGACCTGATGATAGAGGAACTCGCAAAACTCGTTCCCGTCCTCCGAGAGGCCCGGACGCTGCGCTCCTTCTGGGGTGTCCGCCCGCTGTACGAGCCACCGGGCACTGGCACCGAAGACCCCACCGACATCACCCGGGATTTCTTCCTGCTCGACCACGCCGACCGCGACGACCTGCCCGGGATGACCAGCATCGTCGGCGGAAAGCTCACCACCTACCGGATGATGGCCGAACAGATAACCGACCACGTCTGCGAGAAACTCGGCGTACGTGCGGGCTGTGAAACCGCCGACGTACCGTTGCCGGGTAGCGACGACATCTCCGAACTGGACGCGCGGATGGACGAGTTCGAGCTCCGTTCGCCGGTCAGTCGACGCTCGTCTCAACGGCTCGGCTCCCGCGCCGACGACGTCCTCGACATCGAGGGGCCGAACCCGGTGGTCTGTGAGTGTGAAGCCGTCACGCGCGCGGAGGTACGAGACGCCATCGACGACGCCGGGAGCGACCTCAACGCGGTGCGGCTTCGAACCCGTTCCTCGATGGGGAACTGTCAGGGCGGCTTCTGCTGTCACCGGATGTCCGCCGAACTGTATCCCGAGTTCGGCGAACCGACCGCCCGCGAGTCCCTGGACGAACTCTACCAGGAGCGCTGGAAGGGCCAGCGGCACGCCCTCTGGGGCCGACAGCTCTCCCAGGCGATGCTCAACCACATGCTGCACGCGACGACGATGAACCGGGACGGCGACCCCGCAGCGCTCGAAGCGGACGTGAATTTCGGAGCCTTCGACGCCGGCGACGATTCAGCGGAGCGGGCTACCGACCGCGGAGAACCGGCCACCACCGACGGGGGCGACCGATGGCGATAACGAGCGACGTGCTCGTCGTCGGCGGGGGACTCGCCGGCATCACGGCCGCGCTGTCGGCCGCCCGAGAGGGCGCCGACGTTCGGCTGGTCTCTCATAAGCAGTCGACGCTCTCACAGGCGTCCGGGCTCATCGACGGTCTCGGATACGTGCCGCCGACGGACTCCCACGACGACTCCACCGCCATGCCCACGGCGGGCCGAACGGGGACCTACGAGGACCGACCGGACCCCGAGGGCCCGCTCGTCGACCCCTTCGAGGCCATCGACAGATTACCCGAGGACCACCCCTATCGACTGGTCGGTGCCGACGCGCTCCGTGAGGGACTGGCGCTGTTCGACGAGACCGTCGAGGGGTACCGCGGCGGCCACACAGACCGAAACGCCCTGCTACCGACATTCGGAGGCACGGTAAAACCGACCGCCCGATATCCCGAGTCGTCCGCGGCGGGACTCGCCAGCGACGACCGACCGATGCTTGTGGTCGGCTTCCGGTCGCTGTCGGAGTTCGACGCCCGGCAGGTCGCCGACCGCCTCGAGGCGGCGGGCGTCCCGTTCCCGGTGGCAGGCGTCGAAGTCGAGTTCGCCGCCGGCTTCCGGGAGGACGCGAAAATAACCCGGTTCGCACACGCACTCGACGGAAACGAGGAACTGGGGGGACGACCGGCACGCGCCGCCTTGGCCGGGGCCGTCGACGACCATCTCGATGCCGTCGAGGGGGGTGCCGAACGAGTCGGGTTTCCGGCCTTCCTCGGCGACGACGCCGCCGCGGAGGTCAGAGCCGACCTCGCCGACCACCTCGGTGCGGAGGTCTTCGAGATTCCGATGGGGCCGCCGAGTCTGCCGGGACTGCGGTTGGCGGATACCCTCTACGAGGCGCTCGATGCGACCGGCGCTCGCTACGAGACGGGCGTACCGGTCGTCGGAAGGGAACGCGACGGAGACGGGCGCATCGAACGCCTCCTCGTCGACCGGAAAGGGACCGAAGTCCCCTACGCCGCCGAGAGCGTCGTCCTCGCGACGGGCGGCCTCGTCGGCAAGGGACTTGATTCCGACCGAGAGGGCGTCCGGGAGCCAGTCTTGGGCTGTCACGTCCCTCACCC
>JBMCDV010000027.1:0-9868 GCA_048618255.1 Natronomonas sp.
TCCACAGCGACGGCAAGCCGAAGTCAAACTCGTTACGGAGGTGGCGCGAGGAGTAGCCCTTGACCTGTTGCATTATCTTGTTCGGGGCGAGTGTCGGGTCGCCCGTGATGAACAGGTGTACGTGGTCGGGGCGAATCGCCAACTCCAGAATCGCTAAACCGAGTTCGTCGGCTTTCTCCTCGATGAGTTCTTCAAGTCGGTCATGTACCTCGCCCTCAAGCACCGACTTGCGGTACTTCGGGCACCAGATGAAGTGGTACTGGAGTTTGTGGACGCTGGTACGCTCCCTGTCGAACCCACGAGGCATCATAAGCATATAGATACTATTCATCTAAAGATGTTACGTAAGTATCCAACCCAGTCGTGGCTACGAGCGTGGATAGATACCCAGTTGTCTGCTTCATCCAACGGCTAAAGCCGTGGGCTTTCACCTCGCTACCTCTGTAACTTCGCTATCGGCCGTCTCGTCGGTATCGCCCCGGACAACGAGGCGTGGGCGGGCATCATCGAGGACACCGGCGAACTCGTTTCTGAGTTCTTCGAGCGGTTTTAGCGGCCGCGACGGAAACAACGACGCTTTGTGAACGCGGCCGCAGGGCCGAGTATGCGCGAGTCCCATCCGATAGAGGCCGCCGTCGGCATCGCATACTACGTCTCCGAGGCCGACGGCGTCGGCGGCCACCTCCGGGACCGCCCCGAGGACTTCCGCGTGCGCGAACGGGAGGCCTTCGGCGCGGACGTCCACCCGCTCGACGCCGAAACGGGGTCGTACCCGCACCTCGTCTTCCGGGCGACGCTTCGGGGCTGGGACACCAACGACTTCGCCTCGGCGCTGTCGAACGAACTCGGCGTCAGTCGCGAGCGGGTGTCGTGGGCCGGCACGAAGGACAAACACGCCGTCACGACTCAGCTGTTTTCGGTGAAACGACCCGAGGGTAATGACCTGCCGACGTTCGACGGCGTCGACATCGAAGTGCTGGGGCGGGCCGGCCGGCCCGTGCTGTTCGGCGACCTCGTGGGCAACGAGTTCGAACTCGTCGTTCGGGACGCCGAGCGACCGGAGAACGCCGAGGGAATCGCCGCGGAACTGCGAGCCTTCGCGGCCGACGGCGAGGGCGACGCCGAGTCGGTCGCCGTCCCGAACGTCTTCGGCCAACAGCGTTTCGGGTCGAAACGCCCCATCACCCACCGCGTCGGCCTCGACATCGTCCGCGGCGACTGGGAGGCCGCCGCGGTCCGGTACGTCTGTGAGGCCGGCGACCGCGAACCCGAATCGACACAGGAGGCACGGGAGTACGTCGGCGAGACACGCGACTGGGAGGCGGCGCTGGACAGACTTCCGAGCAGACTCCGTTTCGAACGCGCCATCGCTGCCCGGTTGGCCGAAGGGGACGACGACCCCGCCGACTACCGGGACGCCCTCGAACGCCTGCCGACGAACCTCCAGCGAATGTTCGTCAACGCGGCCCAGTCGTACGCGTTCAACCGAATCTGCTCCGAGCGACTGCGGCGGGGGTTGCCGTTCGGACGCCCGGTCGCCGGCGACGTCGTGTGTTTCTCCGACGACGACGGACTGCCGGACCCCGGCCGGACGCAACTCGTCGACGAGCGTCGCCTCGAGACGGTTCGGCGACACTGCGAGCGCGGCCGTGCGTTCGTCACCGCGCCGCTTCTCGGCACCGAAACGGAGTTCGGAAGCGGCGAACCGGCGGAGATTGCCCGGTCGGTGTTCGAGGACATCGGCATCGAACCCGCCGACTTCTCTTTGCCCGGGGAGTTCGACTCTTCGGGGACTCGCCGAGCGATTCGCGTCGAGACGGCGCTCGACATGGACGCCGACCCGCTGACGCTTCGGTTCTCACTGCCGAAGGGGAGCTACGCGACGGCGGTTGCCCGGGAGTTCCTGAAAGCCCACCCCGACGACCTCGCCTGAGGGTCCAATCGCCGTCGAGCGGCGCTGAAACGAACGCCGTTCCGAGCGGGGGAGTCAAGTGGGAGGGGAATCATGTGAACGGTATGTCGAATCAGCCCATCAACCGACCGAACGTCCCCGTGGGTGGTCTCAAGGGGTCGTGGGTCGTTGTCGCCATCGGGCTGTGTCTGTCGCTCTTCGGGGGGTGGCACGTCCTCACATCAGGGGTCCCGGGGAGCGTCCTCGAATCCGGGTCGACACTCTTTATCAACGTCGGTCTGCCGATAGTGGCGGTCAGCGTCATGCTGTATGCGGCCCAGAAATCGCCGACTCGTGAGTGGACTGTCGCGCGATGGATGTTTGGTGGCATTCTCGCGCTCGGAGCGCTCGCGGCGTGGACCAGCGCCGATGCCCTGTTGGCCGGGGAGTTCACCGCCGCCCGTGGGACGCTGGTGTTGGGTGCGAACCTCGGAATCCTCTTCGGCGTCGTTACCGGCGTCAACCGTGCGCGAGCGAAACAGAACGCCGAACTCGCCGAACGCGAGCGCGCCCAACGGGAGGGGATGGCGTTTCTCAACCACCTGTTGCGTCACCACGTCCTCAACGGGATGACCATTATCAACGGCTACACGAACGAACTCCGCGAGGAGGACGTTTCGCCGGAACACATCGAGGTCATCGAGCGACAGAGCGAGCGTATCGTCACGCTCGTCGAGAACGTCCAGACGCTCGTCCAGTCGCTGTCCGGGGACCCGGAGGCGAAACCGGTCGACATCGCGACCGTAGCCGAACGCGCCGTCGCCGACGCCCGCGAGACGTATCCGAACGCGACGTTCGAACTCGAGGCCGATTCGGCGACCGTCCGGGCCGACGACTTCCTCCGGTCGGTACTCGACAACCTCCTCTCGAACGCCGTCGAACACCACGACGGTGAGCCGTCGGTCGACGTCACCATCGAGACCGGCGACCCGACGGTCCTGCGGGTCGCCGACGACGGTCCGGGAATCCCCGACGAAATTCGGCAGTCGTTCACCGAGAAAGACGACATGTCCACCGGCGTCGCCGGCGACGGCCTCGGCCTATATCTCGTCCACACGCTCGTGACGAACTACGGCGGCGAGGTGCGCATCGCCGACAACGACCCCCGCGGCACCGTCGTCACGGTCGAACTGCCACGGGCCTGAGCGAGTTCCGAACCGCCCCGCTTATCGGCGTTCGTTGCCTTCCGTCCCACATGGAGTGTCGGTGCTGTGGAACGCCGCTGGAACGCCCCGGCGACTACTGTCTGGTCTGCCGGAGCGAGAACGCCGACACTGTCGTACTCGACTGCGAACGCGAGCGTGCGACCGTCACCGCACTGTTGGATGACGATATCGTCTCCCAGCGAACCGTCACGACGCGCCCCGAAGACGACCAGCGGTGGGCGCCGACGGAACTCCGCAACTACGCCGGCCGCATCGCCGACGAGATACGGCGCAAGCGACCCGAGGAGGTGTACGCCACCGGTGACCGCGACGTCGTCCGGGCGATTCGCAGCGAAGTTCACTACCCCTTCTATCGGGTCGCCGACGACGACCCAATCGAGGCCGTCCGGCGCAAGCGCGGCGAACCCACACTCGAGGTCGTCGAGGCCTCGACCGAGGAGAAAATCGGCGGCAGTCACTCGACGCTCATCGGCGGCCGCGACGGACGGAAGGTAATCGACACCGTCGCGGGCCACCCGCACGTCAAGAAAATCATTCCCGGCCCCATCGACGCAGGCGGGTCGGGCTCTCGGACGGGCGTCCGGGCGAAGGCGACCCGCGCCGACGACACCGGCAACGTCCGACTGCTCATCCGTGACGGCTCCAGCGTCCAGGAGAACCGCGTCGTCACGACCGCGAGCGAACGCGAAACCGGCGAGTACGTCCGCGCGGACCTCAACGACGCCCTCGTCGAAGCCGAACTGAAGGATTAATTCGGCCCGGCCTCGCTCTGGACGAGCCAGCCGCCCTCGATGCCGCAGGCCTCACGGACTTCGTACTCGATGTCGGTGTCTTCGCCGACCATCGAACCGCCCTCGACGGCCTCGATGCGGAGCGGCACGTCGAGGTTGCTGCCACAGCAGCCGACACCGACGAACTCCTCGAGAACGTCGCCCACTGCGAGGCGGTCGTTGGTCTTCCGCAGGTACGCGCGGAACGACGGCTTCTCGACCTGGAATCGGCCCCATTCGCTGAGGTCGGCCGGATACGACACCACGAGTCGGTCGGCCGTCTCGGTTTCTCCCATACTCGATTTTGGAGACGAGCGTCAAAATCGCTGTCGCCGGCTACCGGGAAACGTGAGACTTATCCGTCCGCTGGATGGAGAGTATGGTACTATGGCCAAGAAGGGTACGACCGGGAGCGCCGGCCGCTTCGGCGCCCGCTACGGGCGCGTCGCACGGCGCCGCGTCGCCGACATCGAAGGCGAGATGGAGAACTCACAGGTCGACGGTGACGACGTCAAACGCGTCGGGACGGGCATCTGGGTGAACAAGGAGACTGGCGAGAAGTTCACCGGCGGCACCTACAAACCGCAGACCCCTGCCGGCAAGACCGTCCGCCGCTCCATCCGCGCGGCGCTCGGCGAAGACGAGGAGTAGGCTCATGAGCTACAAGTGCTCCCGCTGTAAACGCGACGTCGAACTCGACGAGTACGGTGGCGTCCGCTGTCCGTACTGCGGCCACCGCGTCCTGCTGAAGGAGCGGAGCCGCGACATCAAAGAAGTCGACGTACAGTAAGCGGCCGTGCACGACGCGGAACTGGTTTTCGACTACGACACGCCCGAAGCGGCGGCGCTCGTCGCCGACAGCGTCGGCCAGGAAATCGGCGAAATCGAGGGCGACCGCACGACCGCCGCCGTCAGTCGAGACGGCAGTCGACTCCGCATCGACATCGATGCCGACGACCTCGTCGCGCTACGGGCCGGATTGAACACGTGGGGGACGCTCGTCGAAGTCGCCGAGCGGATGGTCGAGGCCGGGCGCTGACCACGCGAAAGCCGAAAGCGTGGCTTTTTCAGTATTCATCCCGACGGTCGGGGTATGCAGGGTAATCTACCGCCTGAGGCACAGGAGAAAATCGAGGAGCTCCAGGACCTCCAGGGGACCGCACAGCAGGTCGCACAGCAGAAACAGCAGGCCGAAACGCAACTGCAGGAGTCGAAGACTGCACTGGAGACCCTCGACGACATCGAGGGCGACACGAAGATGTACCGAGAGGTCGGCGAACTGCTCGTCGAGACGGAGTACGACGAGGCCTACGAGAACCTCGAAGAGAAGGTCGACAGCCTCGAAGTCCGCACTCAGACGCTCCAGAAGCAGGAGGACCGCGTCCAAGAGCAGTTCGAGTCCCTCCAAGAGGAACTCCAGCAGATGCTGCAGGGCGGCGCAGGCGGCGGCCCGATGGGTCCCGGCGGCCCGGGCGCCGGCGGCGCGTAACGACGTGACCGACCAACGAGAACCGAGCGACGAGGAAGTCGTCGAGGCCGCCTCCGATGCCGCCGAGGGAGTCGTCCTCTCGCGGTACAAGCAGTCGGAGGTAACCGACCTCGACGTGACCGTGCGGTTCGAGGAGGGCATCCTCGAAGTCGACGTGTACCTCAACGCCCCCGAGGAGCCGGACCCCGAGGACGTGGTCCAGGAGGCCATCGAGGCCGCCGAGGACGCCGTCGACGAACTGTTCGAGGACGCCTAACTCCTCGGTTTTTGCGGTCGATGTGTGTGTAGCGCCAGCTGTCTCTCGGCGATACTGTTTTGTGCGACAACGTAGTACGATGTATACATGCCCTCGATAAGCGCTCGAGTCCCCGACGACGAAAAGGAGGCGATAGAGGAGGTCGCAGCGCTGTTGGAGGAGGACCGAAGCACCACGATTCGGAAGGCACTCCGGGAGGGGTTGACCGAACTCCGGATTCGCGTGGCAGTCGAGCAGTACCAGTCCGGCGAGGTGTCGGTCAACGAGGCTGCGCGAATCGCCGGTGTGAGTCTCGCAGAGTGGCTGGAAATTGCCAGAGAGCGAAACCTCACCTCGCAGTTGACGCCGTCCGACCTCGAAGCGGACGCTGATGCGGTTCGGGACCTGTAGATGTACATCTACGTGGACGCGAGCACTCTCATCGCGCTCGGCACGGTCGGGGAACTAGACCGACTCACCGTTTTCGACGGCCGTCTCGTCGTCCCCGAACGGGTTCGGACGGAGGTGACGTTTCAACCGGCCGCGGAGAACCTCCGACGGTTTATCGAGATGCTCGAAGACGACGGCCACGGTGTCGTTCCCGACGGGATAGACGCTGCTTCAAGGAAGCGTGCCCGAACCGTACTTGGTGAATCCGAACATAACGGCGACACCGAAATCGTCGCTGCCGTCCTCTGGAAGACCGACCGGGACGAGCCGATAGCGGTCGTTTCCGACGACAAGCGTGTCCGGACGGTTGCGGACGGATTGGGCGCGACGGTCACCGGAACAATCGGCGTCGTCGTCCGGAACGTGGTCGAAGGCGAACTAACCGCCAACGAAGCGAAGACGCTCGTACGCCGACTCGACGACCACGGTCTCCACATGACCGGTGAACTCCGGGAGACGGCCGACGACCTCATCGACGAGGCGAGCTAGCCGGCCAGCAGGAACACCAGGAGACTCACCGCCATCGACCCGCCGAGCACCGCGAGCAGCAGCGCACCACCCATCTGTATCATCGCGTTGGCCGTCGAGGCGAGCGTCTCGGTGCGGTCGTTGCCGAACACCGTCACCTCGGCGTGTTCGACGGCCATCCCCGCCTCGACGGGTTCACAGTCAGCGACGGCGGCCGAAACGAGGTCCTTGACGAGGGCGACGAGTTCGTCGGCATCGATGGCGTCGCCGACCCGATTGTCCGCTTCCATCGTGTTGACGATGTGTGTGTCCGTCGTCATCACCTCGGCGGTGTCGGCGTCGACCGCCGCGAGCAGTTCTTCGCGTAGTCCGGGTTCCATGTTGTTGCCGTCGACGAGGACGTAGGCGGTGCGAGTTCGGTCCTCGCCGTCTCCGACCTCGAAGACCGCCACGCGGACGCCGAGGGGTCCGATTCCGTCTTTCGGCTCCCAGTCGGTCGCATCCCACGCGACGCCGACGCTGAGGGGTCGGTGGTCGGCGTTCGAGAGGCGCTCGCCGAGGCGACTCGCCGCTTTCATCATGTCGAAGGAGCGTTTCGACCCGGGGACGACGTGGCCGAGGTCCTCGCCTGCGAGGCCGTCGTTGCAGTTGTGGGCGTCGACGAGCATGACGTTTCGAATCCCGGGGACGCGTGCTTCGGCGGCCGTCGAAAGGCCGACGGAGAAGTCGACGTCGTCGGCGAACGCCGGGGCGTGGGTGCCGACGACGAGGGCGTCCTCGCCGATTGCCTGTCCGAGCAGTTTCGACTCGCCTTCCTGCTCGCAAAGGCTTCGCGTCGCCTCGCTGGCGTAGTCGATTCGGTCCTGGGCCGTCTCGGCGGCCTCGATGATGGTGTCGACTTCCCGCTCGGTGACGAGGTTGAAATCGTGGCCGGCGGTGGCGTGCGGCGGGAAGGCGAGGCCGTCGGTCGAGCGAGCGACGCGTTCGGGGAGGTTGCCGCCACCGATTTCGCCCATCGGCCCCGGGTGTATCATCGGCAGGACGAACCGGGCCTTCTCGGTGCCGTCGGCGCATCGAACCCCGAGGACGGTGACGGGGACGACGGCGTCCTCTCCCAACTGGCCGAAGAACTCCTCCAACTCGCGGGAGCCCTCGGCGATGTGGCCGATGAAGCCGCCGACGAAGTCCAACACGGACACGCCGAGGTTGCGCCGCCACGGTCGGTCGATGGTGACCAAAAAGAGCTGGACGGCGAGGGCGTACACCACACAAATCGCGCCGAGGATGGCGAAGTCGGCCGGTCGAACCACGAGCAGTTCAGGCGGTGCGGCCGCCGAGCGGGCGAGGTAGGTGTCGATGAGCGGCCCGCCGACCTCCACATACCTGGCGGTGCCGCTGTAGACGAACACGAGGACGGCGGCGACGAGGGTCTGGATGCTCGCGGGGACGGCGGCGGCCAGAAGCGACCGTCTGGAGACGGCCATGATGACGAACAGCCGGACACCGAAGACGACCCCGAGCGCCATGATGAGCGCATCGACGACGAACGCCTGCCCGAATTCGACGATGACTGCCACGAGCGCCGCGAGGACCACGATGACGACGATGAGCACCTCACAAGCGAGTGCGAGCAGCGCCGAGCGGTTGTAGGTCAACCGCCCGCCGAGTCGGCGGTCGACCCACGGTGTCGTGAAGGCGGCGACGACTGTCGGTACGCCGATGTACACCATGCCCTGATAGGCGTTCTCGAGGGCGAACTGCGAATCGAAGGCGGCCAGTCCGGCGACGGCCGCGACGAGCAGGGACAGAAAGAGGCTGGCCGACCAGTCGGGCGCGCGGAAGACGAACCGCGACAGCGAGGCCAAATCGCCCTGCGTCCGTGTCATTGCCTCGACAGCGGGTCGGAGCGCGGTTAAAACGCTCGGAGGTGACTAAGCCGTCTCACAGACCGCGATGAAGTTCTCGAACACCTCTTCGCCGCGTTCGGTGTGGGCGACTTCGGGGTGCCACTGGACGCCGTAGAGATTTCGGTCGGTGTCGCTCATCGCCTCGACGCCGCAGACATCGCTTTTCGCAGTACGGACGAAGCCGTCGGGCACTTCTTTCACCTCGTCGGCGTGGCTGGCCCACACGCGCGTCTCGGGTGCGAGCGACCCGACGAGGGGGTCGTCGTCGTCGGTGATTTCGACGGTCACGTCCGCGTAGCCGCCGTACTCGCCGGATTCGACGCGGCCGCCCAACTCGTCGGCTATCAACTGCATCCCGAGACAGATACCGAGAACCGGTACGTCGCCGTCGAGGTAGTCGGCGGAGTGGCCGATGCGACCCATGTCCGGTCCGCCGGAGAGGACGATGCCGTCGGCGTCGACGTCTTCTGATGGTGTCTCGTTGTCGACTATCTCGGTATCGATGCCCAAATCGCGGAGCGCGCGGTGTTCGAGGTGTGTGAACTGCCCGTGGTTGTCGACCACGACGATTCGCGTCATTGAGTGTGCGTATCGGGTCGGCGGGTAAAAAGGGTCTGAAAGGCGTGCTATCGTTCCTCGGGCGTCGCCGAGGCGGTGCGACCAGCATCCGCGAGGCGCGAAGCGCCGAGCGGTTCTCCGATGCCGAACGCCGGAGGCGTGAGGCATCGGTAGCGCGCACGGACTGACGGCGGCCCGAAGGGCAGTCGAAAGGAGTACGCGCTATTTTCCCCAAGTTTTTGCCGAGAACCGGTGGCGCGCGCCGGACGGCGCGCCCCGTGTTCTCGTGCAAAAAGTGGGTTTTAGAGAAGATACAGGAGAAACCCCACGGCTTCAGCCGTGGGATGAATCCGTAAACCCCGTTCCACAAACCACCAGACGTAGCCACCCCGACTCCCCAACGTTCATAAATCATCCGTGCCGTATCTAATGTATGGAAGTGCGCCGTACTGTCCCTGTTACGCTTAACGTGGACAGTGAAGACGACGCACTTCTCCGTGACACTGTGGAGGAATTTCTGTTCGCGGCACAATACGTGGTGAATCACGCTTTCCAAGGCGAATATATCACCACGAGCAAGGGGCAACTCCAAGACGAAACCTACGACGATGTGTGCGAGCAGACGCACCTAAACACAGGGCTTGTCCAGAATGCCCGCAACAAAGCCGCTGAAGCCTGTAAGAGTGTGGTCGAACGGTGGAAACAAGGCAAGAAAGCGTCGAAGCCGCGTATGACTTCGCCGCACGTTGTCTACGACCACCGTACAGCGACGTTCTACGACGACTATGTGAGTCTCGCTACCACAGACGGTCGTGTTGAAACCGACTACGTACTACCCGACAGAGATATTGATACGCCCCACACGGAATACCTG
>JBMCDV010000028.1:0-9862 GCA_048618255.1 Natronomonas sp.
GTCTTCCCCTTCGAAACCCACTCCGTCGGTGCCCCCTCCACCGTCTCCATCCACGAGTTTTCCGACGGGGACCTCACCTACGCCGACATTAGCGACGACGTGGCCGACTGGAGCCACGAGGCGTTCGAAACGGTTCCGGATGCCGACGCCTACGTCTGTGGGAACTGGGCCTCCGTCGACGGAATGACGGACTCGCTGACCGCGCCCGCGGACTGCCTCGAGGGGCGGATACTCGTCTTCGACCCCGGCGATTTGACGACCGCACCGCCCGCCGAGATACGCGATTGCTTCGCGGCGCTCGCGACGCTCGACGACGCCGTCGACGTGGCCGTCAGCGTCAACGGCCGGGAACTGACGGCGATTGCTGACGCCCTCGCCGTCGAGGACGGTGTCCGGTCGGTTCGAGACGAAGGGGGGGTGTTCGCGGTGGTCAGACACGAAGCCGATGCCGCCGCGGCCGCGACCCGAACTGACCACGTGGTCGTCGACAATGTCGACACGAACGAGCCCACCCGCCAAACCGGCGGCGGCGACCGCTTCAGCGGCGGCCTCGCACACGGGCTGGCCGTCGGCGGAGATATCGGACCTGCGGTGGCGCTCGGGAACTGCTGTGCGAGTTACTACGTCGCTACCGGGACGACCGGAACTGCCGACGACATCGCGACGCTGGCGACCGAACAGGTGTGAGCAGCGGCTGGCGGCGTAAAACCAAGGTGGGGAGATGGGGTCGGGCCGGGCAGGCTCGACCCCGGTGGGGGCATGCTGGCTTTCCAGCCAGTACCGGTGTAAATGCGCGTGTGATACTTGATAGCATCTTTCGACTCAGTTGCCGATACGCCCGGTCGCTGTCCGGGGGTGTCGACCGACCGTTTACGAGAGATGTCGGTCGAGGAAGCCGCCCTGTGTCTCGACAGCGCGCTCGAAGGGGCGGCCGTCGTAGGGGCCGAAGTGTCCACAGTCGAGGCGCAGTACCTCGACGTGGTCGAGACGGTTGGCCAATCGCTCGGCGGCCGACGGCGGGACGATGTTGTCCTCCCGAGCGATGGTGAGGAGGACGGGACAGTCGACCTCACTGGCCCGCGAAATCGGTCGGTACATCGGTACCTGGAGTGCGATTCGGGCCGGACAGGCGTTCTCCCAGTCGGTGTCGCCGGGAACGATGTCGAGATACCCCGCCTTCGCGCCCGGGGTGTTCAGCATCGCGAACTCGTCGGTGTCGTCGACGATGGGGACGGTGTGGGGGCTCCGGCGGAACAGCCCCCGAACGGCGTCTTTGAGGCCGTGTTTCGTCGCTTCGAGCGGGTAGCCGATTCCCGAGTTCCGCGCGAGGTGGAGCAGCGTCGCGAGGCCATCGACGAACGGTACCTGTGCGGCGACTGCGTCGACCTCGCGACGGGCGGCCGTCTCGACGACGTGGCCGCCGCTGAACGACGACCCCCACAGCGCGATACGGTCGCCGTCGACCGACTCGAGGTCGCGGACGTGGTCGACGGCCGCGAGCCAATCGGCGCGATGTCGGAACGGGTCGACGAGTTGCTCCGTTCCCTCGGAGTCGCCGAACCCGCGGTAATCGAAGAGGAACGTGGCGAGGCCGCGTTCGGCGAACCGTTCGGCGAAGGCTGGCAACCGAAACGAGCGCTCGGCGCCGAAGCCGTGTGCCATCACGACTACCGGCGGATTCTCGGCGTCGGGCAGGTACAACTCGGCACTACAGCGTTCGCCGGCGCTTTCGAACTGTGTCTGCTGTCGGTCCATAACTGTCGTTCGAGCGCCAGAAGTATCGGTGTACCGGCGTCGACGGGGCGTTCGACCCCGTCGAAACCCTCGATAGATGATGGGTTTCAGACGTCCTGCTGTATCGAGCGCGCGAATCTAGTAGACAACGCATCCTGGTCGCACTGGAGGGGCTGTGTACTCGAGCCGAGGTTCCGGCACGAGACTCATTCTCGTATCGTCCCGTTCGTCGATCGTACCACTATCGCTATGGCGACATCGATAGAATAGTATTGATATGGGTTCGACATCCACAACCGATGCCGCATCGACGTTCGACAGACCCGACAACCCAGTCGGGTACATCGCCGTCGTGATGGCCCTCATTACGGGGATACTGCATCTCATCGCTTCGATGAATGCCGTCCAGTTCAGTCAGGTGCTCGGCGTTCTCTTCGTGCTCAACGGGCTCGGATTCCTCGTCGGCACAGCGCTGTACCTGAGCAAATACTGGCGGAAGGAACTGTTTCTGCTGGCGGCACTGTACTCGCTTGTGACGATTCTAGCACTCTTTCCGGTACAGGGATGGGGCATCGAAGCGTTCTACATGCAAGGAAGTATCAATCCGTTTGCCGTCGTTACGAAGGCCGCAGAGGCGATACTCGTCGTCTGTTCGGTTTATTTGTACACCGCCGAGTAAGCGGTGGCGACGGCGGTTACTTTCCGAATCCCGTTCCGAGCGCTCGGCTTCGCTTTCGCTGTCGTCTCTGCGGAACATATCTATTCAATTTCCCATAGGATACAACGGGTCGGTAGCACCCGTCGTCGACTGGGGGTCGAACTACACCGGCGTCTCGTCGTCTTCGGTGTCGCTGTCTGAATCCTCTGCCGTGCGTTCCATCACGAGCCCGGCGACACCGGCGGCAGCAAGGCCGATACCGAGCGCTCGTAGCTGCCGGAGATAGGCGGGCGTCGCTTCGAGTTTGTCCGCGTTCTCGAAGTTCTGCCCGATCATCTTCTTCATCATTCTGACGCACAACTGCGGGACCAGTGCGGTAAGCAGCCCCTGACCAATCGCCCACAGCGACCCGAACTTGCGGCATCGTGGACCGTTCATTGCACTTATATTAAGATTCGTCCGCTAATGAATGCTGTGTCGATTCTACAATTCTGGGAACACTCACACGAATCGGTGTCTCGGATTGGGCTGCCGGACTCGATGTCCGCATCTTCACGACATTCAGCTCGGCCGATGAGAGAACGGAGCCGGTCGACTCGACTACTCCTCCGGCGGCGGACGCGCCCCGACCGGAACGCGAATATCGACTCGCTCTCCATCGCGAATGACGGTCGCATCGACGCGGTCGCCCGGCGACAACTCCAGTGCCAGCGTCGTCCCGAGGTCGGCGTTGGAATCGATTCGGTTGCCGGCGAGTTCGACGAGCGTGTCGCCACCGGTCGGAACGGTTCGGCCGTCGACGGTCGTCTCGCCGTCGGCGCCGCGCAGCGTCTGGCCCTCCGGGCCGGAGTCGAGCACTTCGACGATGTAGATGCCGCGGGTTTCGGGGAGGTCGTTCGCTTCGGCGACGGCGGGCGTGACGGGCAGCAGCGAGATGCCGAGGAACGGGTGGCTGTACGTTCCCGTCTCTATTAATTCGGGGAGAACGCGGCGGGCGAGCAGCGGCGAGACGGCGAAGCCGACGCTGGTGCCCGACCCGGCGACGGCGATGCCGGTCACCTCGCTGTCCATCGTAACCAGCGGCCCTCCGCTGTTGCCGGGGTCGAGACCGGCGTCGGTCTGGACGGTGTTCGGAATCGAAAAGCCCGAGGGGCTGGCGAGCGAGCGGTTCTTGCCGCTGATGATGCCTGCCGAGACGGAGGATTCGAGGCCGAACGGACTCCCCAACGCGAGGACCTCCGTGCCGACCGGTGGGACGCTGTCGACGAACGACAGCGGCCGGGCGTAGTCTGGGATGTCAGTCGACAGGACCGCGAGGTCGGCGTAGGCGTCGGTGGCGGTGACGCCGGCCTCGCGCCACTCGCCGCGCCTGAAGCGGACGTCGACGGTGTCGCTCCCGTCGACGACGTGTTGGTTCGTCACGACGTAGCCTTCGTAGACGAACCCCGACCCGCCGCTGCCGCCGGCGGTTCTGACGAAGGCGACCGACTCGATGGTGGTGTCGTACACGGTCGTGTACGGCGAGTCCCGGTCCGGTTCGGCGCCCGAGGGCGTGACCGAGTCGGGCGACGACCGTCGACCGCTCGAACAGCCCGCCAGCCCCGCGGCCACGCCGGCAGCTCCGGCCAGGAACCGGCGACGCGTCTGATTGGTCATACGGGGCATTGGGCGTCATCCGGAAAAGTGCCTTCGACTCCGGTAGCGACGGTCGTTACTCGACGGACTGTTGGCGCCACGTCGTCCGGTCGTACATCCGCTCGACCTCGCCTTCCTGTTGGCGGATGGTAACCGCGGTGTCGAAGAGGAACGCCGCGACGAGGACGGTACCGACCAGCCACAGCGCGTCGACGACGCCCGCATCCAGCGGCGCGACGCTGGCGAGGAGGTCGGTCATCACGATGGCGACGACACAGACGATGGACGGGAGCAGGTGTCGGGTCAGCGCCGACAGCGTCGTACCCTCGTATCGGCGGACGGTCTGGACGGCGTACAGCATCGCCCAGACCGACGCGCCGACCCAGCCGACGGCGACGACCGGGCGCGTCCACTCGCCTTCGAGGAGGAAGCCAGCCCACCACGCGACGACGAGGACGCCGACGACGAGGAGGTCAACCCACGTCGGGAGCAGTCGCGACGCGCCGTCAGCCGTTCGCTCGGCGAGGTACATCGCGCGGATGCCCAACGCGACGAAGAGGATGAAAAACAGCACGGCGCCCTCGGTGAAGGCGTCGAGCCACGGGAGGTCGGTTAGTTCGGCGGCGATGCCCGAGATCCCGTAGACGACGGCGGCGCCGATGCCGACCGCGAGATATCCCCATTCGTAGTCAAATCCCTCGGCGAGTACGTCTCGAACGTACGTGACGAGGTAACCGAGTAGTATCGCGGCCGCGATTCCGATGGCGCCGTAGGCCAACAGCCGGGCGACGAGGACTGTCGTCGCCGGATCACCGCCACCGACGAAGGTGTACACTGCGTCCATACCCGTCGGTCCGACCTCCGAGTGCATAGGTGTTGGTCCTCTCGACCGCAAGGCACTTCGAGACGACCCCACGACATCGGATATGGCACCGACACGCCGCGGGCTCCTCGAAGCGGCGGTGCTCGGAACGGCACTCGGCGTCGCGGGGTGTCTGGACGCCCCTGGCCGGAGCTGTTCGGGGGCGACGTTCCGGCTGTCGCTGTCGCCGGTCGACTCCGTCTCGGAGCCACTCGTCCTCGACCCGGAGCGGCTGTCGGCGGCCGCGAACGCGATGCTCGACGCCGCCGTCGACGGCGAGTACGTCGAACGCTGCGTCGCGTGGACGCCACAACCCGACGAGACGGGGCCCTCGTCGGGGCTCCGTGCGGTCGGCGAACGCCTCGAATCCCACGCCGGCATCGACCTCGACGGGCGGACCGAACCGGTCGCGGCCGACGCTCGCCGCGACGGCGAGAACTACCGCCTGCGGCTCGACATCGAACCCGGTTGACTGCGGTCGCAAGGGTCGATGTAGTCGATAGCTTCTTTCCGATACAGTCGAAAGGGAGTACCAATGGGAGGATTGCGGCGACGACTGCAGGGATACGTCCAGCGCGTCCGCGAGGAACTCCACGACGCGCTCACGGAGGAACACACCCCCAATCAGGTCGCCTACAGTTTCGCCATAGGCGTGTTCATCACCGCCCTGCCGACGCTCGGAACCGGCGTCATCATGTTCTTCATCATCGCGTACCTCTTCGCAAACGTCTCCCGCATCGCGCTGTTCGCCTCCGTCCTCGTTCTCAATCCCGTCGCGAAGTGGGGCGTCTACGGGTCGAGTTTCTGGCTCGGTTCGAAACTGCTCGGTCCCGTCGAATCGATGACCGTTGAGGAGGTGTCGCTGTCGGCGGCCCCGGAGGTCGTCGTCCGACTGGTGACGGGCAACGTCATCCTCGCCATCGTCTTCACCGTCATCGCCTACGTCGCCGCCTACCGTCTCACCCTCGAATACCGCCGTCGTCGCGGAGAAATCGGCGCCGTCGAAGAACGACTGTCGGGACTGACAGACCGCTTCTCCGACCGATAGGTCACCGACGCCCGAACAGTCGCTCCCGAAGCGACCGCGAGGACGGGCGTTCGGCGAGCAGAACGGGCGTGTCCAGCCGTTCGAGTACGTCGAACGCCAGCGAGCCACGGACGATACGCGACAGCAGTCCGCGCTCGGTCGCACCGATGACGACGAGGCTGTGTTCGGCGCCGATTCGCCCGATAGCGTCCTGAACGTCGCCGGTTTCGACGTGAATCGTCGCTCCGGAGAGGCCGTGGTCGTCGGCCCACTCCGTCAGGAACGTTCGGCCGGCGTCTTCCTCTCCCTCCTCGGCGACGTACAACAGCGACACGTCCGCATCGACCGTCTCCCGGAGCGCGACGGCGACCTCCGCCGACAGCTCCGAGGAGTAGCCACCGGCGGTGGGAACGAGCACGTCCGTGGTGTCGAGTTCCTCTCCGTCGAAGACGAGGAAATCACACGGGAGGTCGTGGGCGAGTTCGTCGACGATACTCTCCGCACGACCGCCGGCGAACTGGGTGCCGCCGTAGCCCATCACGACGGTGTCGGCTTCCTTCGACCGGGCCAGGTCGAACACCTCCGCAAGACCTCGGTGGGAGAGGACGGTCTGGGTCTCGATGGGGACATCGAACGCTTCGGCGTCGGACTTCGCGGCCGTCAGCAGGTCGTTGGAGGTCGCGTCGATTCGCTCGCGATTCTCCGCCGCTACGTCGAGTGCCGTCTGGTCGGGAACCGTCACGACGTGTGTCGCGAGAACGCGACCACCCTCGTTTTGAGCCAGCGCCGCCGCCAGCGTCACCAGCGCGTATTCAGTACGCGGATTCGACAGCGCGACCATGATAGTCGGTCCCTCCGTATCGGGGGCGACAGCGTCGGCGGCATCGACGACGGAGTCGGGGAACTCCGACCCACGGTTTCGGATGTACTCCGAGAGGGCACCCTGTTGTGTCGTCTCGTTTCGGGCGTAGACGAAGTACCACACGATGGCGGCGATGACGAACCCGGCCGACAGCGCGATTTCGATACCGTCCATGAACGCCACGAGACCGAGCGAGAGGACGCCTCCGAGAATCGGTGTGATGGGGTACAACGGAACCGTGAAATCGGGGTCGTACTCGGGAACGTCGGCCTCTCGGAAGACGATAAGCGCCGCGTTCAACAGCGCGTACACGATGAGATGGAGGACGCTCGCGGCCTTCGCGAGCACTTCGATTTCCTGTCCGAGGACGACAATGAAGAAGATGATGAGTCCACCCGTGACGACGATAGAGCGATACGGGGTCGCGTAGTTCGGGTGAATCTCGTTGAGCCAGTCGGTAACGATTCTGTCCCGGCCCATCGCGAAGTTGATTCGCGCAGACGCGAGGATGGAGGCGTTCGCCGAGGAGGCGGTCGCCAACAGCGCACCGAAGGTCATCACTGCCCCGGCGGCGGAGGCGATTCCGCCGATCGGACCGATTGAGGTCGGGAAGGCTATTTCAGCGACCTGTGCGACCGGTGCGTTCTGGCTCAGTTCCGACCACGACACGACGCCGAGCATCACGGTGACGAGAATCGCGTAGATGACCGTGACGATGGCGACGCTGCCGATGATTGCGATGGGAAGGTTCCGACCGGGGTTCTTCAGTTCCTCGGCGACGGTCGCGATTTTCGCATAGCCGAGAAAGGAGACGAACACGAGCGCAGTCGCGGGGAGGATGGCGCCGTACCCGGCTTCGGTCGGCGCGATTCCACCGGTCCCGACGAGCGTCCCGTAATCGAAGGTGGTGAATCCAGCGATGGAGAAGACGGTGAGAATCGAAAGCAGGAGGAAGACGATGACGGTCTGGACGCCGCCGGTCTCCTTGGCGCCGATGTAGTTGACGCCGACGAAGACGAGGCCGGCAAGCAGTGCGCCGACCTGAATCTGATTCAAGAAGAGAACGCCCGGCAGGCCGACGAACTCGATGAGGTACTGTCCGAACCCGATACAGTAGAACGCCGAGGCGAAGGCCAGCCCCATCCAGTCGCCCATCCCGGCGACGGAGCCGAACATCGGCCCGAGCGCCTTGTTGATGTAGTAGTAGCCCCCGCCGGCTTTCGGCATCGCGGTGCCGAGTTCCGACACCGAGAAGGCGTTTATCATCGCGATGAGGCCGCCGACGACGAAGGAGACGACGACGACCGGGCCGGCCTCGTTGGCGGCGACGCCGGGTAACACGAAGATACCGGCACCGATCATCGTCCCGATGCCGATAGTCATCGCCGAAACTAGCCCGAGGTCTTTGGCGAGTTCGTCGTCGCTCACCGGGCGATACCTCCGTTCGAACCGGTCACAAGCGGCGGCGAACCGCCGTCGAGGTGTTGATTGGCCTGTACTGTTCGGTGTCGGTCGATTGTGGATGAGACGAACATGAGTTCAGACAGCGGGATCCGGAAGCGAGACGACCGGAATTGTGGCGTTGGTGACGAGTCGCGAGGCCGTATCACCGGTGAGCAGTCGGAGGATTCGGCTGCCGCCACGAGGCCGAAAAGCGATAGCCGTCGCGCCGACATCGGCTGCGGTCTCGAACAGCGTCTCGACGACATCGGTTCCGTAGGCAGTTTGTGTGTCGACGGCCACGGAGCCGCCGAGCCGCCCGTCGACGAGCGCCAGTATCTCGGCGGCGTCCTCCTGACGTTTCGCCAGCGGTGCCTTGTCGACAGCACCACCGGCTTTCTCGATAACGTGGACGGCGGTGATACGCTCGACCTCCTCGAGATACGGTTCCAAGGCGGTACAGGTCGCCTCGGCGTCGTCCTCGCTCGCAACCGGTATCAGGACGTGCTCGAACAGCATTATGGATAACTACCGTGATGGGCAGAGTACGGGTGCCATCCTGAGTGGACGGTTGGAGTACGGTTCATGCCCGAGTCGACGGATGCCCGGAATATAAGCATGCCGTTAGAAATCAGCTATCCGTAGAATATACTTCTTCTAATATGGATTGCACAATTTGAACGTACACTATTGTTCGATACGCAATATCGACGACGACGGTGTAAAGTAGTGTCCGAGTATGCGTTCGGTATGGAGTATCGGCTGGACGAGATTGACCGGCGCATCATCCACGCGTTGATGGACGATGCACGGAACACGTCGGCACCGACGATAGCCGAGGCGGTGAACGTCTCACCGGGGACTGTTCGGAACCGAATCAATCGGCTCGAAGAACACGGCATCATCGAGGGGTACACCACACAGGTGGACTTCGAGCGGGCCGACGGGCGGCTGACGAACCTGTACATGTGCAACGTTCCGGTCTCCGACCGGGAGGTACTGGCTCAGGAGGCGCGAACGATTCCCGGCGTCGTCAACGTCCGGGAGTTGATGACCGGACGGCGGAACCTTCACGTACTGGCCGTCGGCGAAGACACCGACGACCTCCGCCGTATCTCTCGTGCGCTGTCGACGCTCGGTATCGAAATCGACGAGGAGGACCTCGTCCAAAACGAGACGTTCGACCCCTACAGCCCCTTCGGGCCGACGGATGCGGCTGAATCCCACCCCTCGACGGACTTCATCAGTCTCGCCGGCGGTGCGAAGGTCGCGGAGGTAACCGTCAGGGCGGATGCACCCATCACGGGCCACACGTTGGCCGACGCCGTCGACCGCGGCCTCCTCGATGAGGAAGCGCTCGTCATCGCCATCGAACGCGACGACGACGTGCTGACGCCACACGGCGAGACGACCATCCAGTCCGACGACGTGATTACGGTCCTCTCACGGGAGGGCGACCGCGAGCGGACGCTCGAAGCCTTCCTCGGCACCGACGAACCCTGACGCGTGATGTTCGGTGGCAGTCCGGAATCGATTCCGAAGACATTTGGCTGACTGACCAGTCAGTACAACCACGTTGTCCCGGCTTCCGAACCCGTTCCGACTGGCGATACTCGCCATCGGATTGCTGTTGGCCCGCCTCGG
>JBMCDV010000029.1:0-9574 GCA_048618255.1 Natronomonas sp.
GACCGACGTAGACGTACTGCACATCGTAGGTTCGGAGTGTCGTTTCGGCGTCGGACCACGGCCCGGCGTAGACGGCGTCGACCTCCTCGGCGCGGCGCTCGAATGCCTCGACGCCGCGATACCCCTGCTGGTGGTCCCACCCGATGACCGCGGGCAGGCCAGTCAGCGTCGAGGCAGGACTGCTCCAGCGGTACGTCGCCCGGCCTGGCGCCTCGACGATGGTCGGCGTCCCCTGCCGGTCGTCGAGCCAGTGGATGGCCTCCATCTCCTCGGCGTGCCAGCGCTCGTGGGTCGCCAGTCCGTCGATAGTCGCCTCCCGGTCGGCCGCCGCGTCGGAGCCGACTTCACCGGCGAACGTCAGGACTGCGAACGGGCTGCTCAGGAGGATGACGCCGACGACCAGCGTTCCGGCGAGTACCGCCGAGCGCGTCGGGGTCGGCATCGAGGGAAGCCGGCCAGTCGCGTCTTCTGCCCCACCGTCCGCGCGAGCGGCAGTGTCGGTCGATGTCTCGGTGGGTTCGGTCGACAGCCGCTCTCCGAGATACTGACGGGCATCCGAGAGGACGAGGGCGCTCGCTCCACCCATGCCCGCCGCGGCGAGGGTCCACCCCTGGACGGCGACCTTCAGCGTCGTGTTCCAGCGAATCTGAGTCGGCGGCCACACCCGCGCGTAGACGATGTCCATCGAGAGAATCAGCCCAACCCCGGCGACGAGCAACAGTCCCTCGAAGCCGATTCGGTCCGTCCGGAGGAGCCACCACGCCCCGAGCAACAGCGGGCCGGTGACCGCCAGCACCGCGAAGTCGACGACCCAGAGCAAGGCGGCGACGGCGGCTAATCCAAACAGCGAGGCGGCGACGGCGGCGACGGGCGAGGCGCCACGAATCGCCTCGCGGCCGCTGTAGAGGAGGTAGCCCGCGAACAGCGCCAACACGTTGCCGTAGATGACGAGGAACGGCCAGAGGTCGGTCCGCGGCGGGAGGAAGCCGATGCCCTCGTTGGTCGGAACGTTGCCGAAGATGAGGAACGGCGAGGCCAACGCAACACCGACCAATCCGACGCCCGCGGCGAGGACGCCCGCGAGGACGACACGCCACAGTTCGGCACCGAGCCACTCCAGGCGGTCGGTTTCCGAGTCGGTATCGAACGTCAGTCGGTCGCCGACACTGGGGAGGAGCGTCGCCGGGTGGGCGTCGGCGGCAGCGAGTGCGAGCCACGCCAGCCCGACGACGGTCGGCAGCGACCACGTGTTCATGAAGCCGAAGACGCCCGCGACGAGTCCCATCCCACCGTAGACGAGGGCGAGACGCCGGCCGCGTTCCTCGGCCGGCGTCAGGTAGTAACTGAGCGCCAGCGCGGCGGCAAAGAGGATGTAACCGTTGGCCAGCGCGTGGCCGTGAAGGTCGGACTTCACGAAGGAGTACAGCGGGAACTCCTGGAGGGTGTTCGGGACGACGTAGCGGGTGTAGAACCAGCCCCACTCGAAGGGGTTGCTCAGCCGAGCGACGGCCTCCTCGTAGGGCATGTGCCGGACCGCGTCGAAGGCGGGGCGACCGTACTGGAGGGCAGTCTCGCGGGGAAGCAGGCCGAAGGCGAGGCGGACGGCGGTGGTCAGTGCGCCCGCGATGGCGACGAAGAACACGCCGAGTGCGCCACCGAGACGATAGGAGCGGCCGCGGAGCGCAGTCGCAGCACCGACGAGCCCGTACGCCGACACGACGAGGAAGCCGTAGAACGCCGCGATACCGAGGTTGAAGCCGTACCGCGGCGCGGTATCGGTCAACAGCGTGTAGGCGGCGACCTGCATCTGGGTGCCGTAGTAGTACCGCAGCGGTTCGCCAGCGAACCAGAAGTCCTCGGGAGGGAGCACTTCAGCCCGCAACAGCGCTTTCACCAGTCCGAAGTGGAGGAACTGTTCGCCGCCGGCCGGCGTGATGCCGGCGTTGTACATCCGGAATGAGACGAGAAACAGGAACCCGACGGCGAAGACGCCGTAGCCGCCGGCGACGGCGCGCCACTCCGGTTCGGCGCCGCGGCGATACGCCAGCGCCGAGGCCGCGACGACGAGTCCGAGGCCGACGAGGACGGTGTGGAGACCGAAGGTCACCTGTCCGATCCAGAACACGAACAGTGCAAACGGGACGACGGCCGTGGGGAGGGCCAGCGCCGCACCGCGGCGGGGGAGCCGCGGGAAGGCGGCCGCTGCCAGCGGCGCACCGACCGCGGTCAGGGCCGCGAACGCAGCGAGCCATTTCAGGACGATAGCGAGTTCTAGCACGGGTAGGTTCGGCCGCTCTTTAGGCGTAAACCTTCTGGATTTCGGGACGTTCCGACCGGTGACGGGCGATTACTCCGCCGGCGTATCCGAGTCGTCTGCCGCGTTCCTGATTCGGAGCGTCGAAATTCGGGCGCCGTCGACGCCCGTCACCTCGATGGCGTATCCGTCCGCTTCGATGCTGTCGCCGACTTCAGGCGCTCGCCCGAGGCGGGCCAGCACGAACCCGGCGAGCGTCTCGAAGCCCTCGCCTTCGAAGTCGGTGTCGAGTGCGTCGTTGACGGTCGACAGTGTAACCGAGCCGTCGGCATCGTAGGTGTCGTCGTCGAGGCTGCGTATCGAGTGCTCGCGGCGCTCGGTGTCGAACTCGTCGCGGAGGTCGCCGACGATGGCCTCGACGACGTCCTCGACGGTCGCGATACCCTCGAGAGCGCCCCACTCGTCGATGACGGCGGCCATCTGTCGATTTTCGTCCCGGAACTGCAAGAGAAGGTCGTTGACAGTCGTCGTCTCCGGAACGACGATAATTTCCCGTGCGAGGTCGCCGGCGGTCGCTGACTCCGAGCCGTCCTCCCCGGCGTGGAGTACGTCTTTCACGTCGACGAACCCGACGACGCGGTCGGGGTCGTCGGCCTCGACGACGGGATAGCGCGTGTGCTCGGCGTCGAGAACCGTCGACCGCAGCTCTGACAGCGACATGTCGGCCGGAACGCTCACCACGTCCGGCCGCGGCACCATCACCTCTCGAACCACGGTGTCGTCGAGGTCGAAGACCCGCTCTATCATGTCGACTTCGGCCATCTCGACGTGGCCCTCTTCGCCCGACCGCATCAATACGCGACGGATTTCACGCTCTTCGAGCGTCTCGTCGCTCTCGGAAGCCGGCGGGACTCCAATCAGGCGGGTGAAGGCGTTGGCGGTGCCGTTGAACACGACGATTCCGGGTTTGAACAGGTAATAAGAGAGCTTCATCGGCGGGGCGAGGAGGAGGGAGACCCGCTCGGCGTCGGCGATGGCGATTGTCTTCGGTGCGAGTTCACCGAAAACGACGTGGAGGAACGTGATGAAACTGAAGCCTATTGCGAACGCCACGAGGTGGATAAGACCCGCCGGAAGCAGGGGTTCGAGGACCGGTTCGATGAGCGCTGCGACGGCCGGTTCGCCGATCCACCCGAGACCGAGCGAGGCGATGGTGATACCGAGCTGCGTCGCCGCGAGGTAGTCATCGAGGTTCTCCATCACGTCCTGGAGGACGCCGGAACCGGCGCGTCCCTCCTCGGCCAGTTGTTCGACGGAGGTGGACCGAACCCGGACGAAGGCGAACTCCGAGGCGACGAAAAAGCCGTTCAGGACGACGAGGAACAGAGCGACAACGACCCGCACCGCGGAGAAGGCGACGTCTACCATAATCGCCTCCGGGGAGCGCGCCCGTTCGAGTATCGAGTGACCATACTGCCGCCTCGTGGGGGAGATTATTAAAACGGGGCCGTCGGGAATCGGTCGAAAACCTTTCCGGGGAATTCAGCAGCGCCGTGACTATCGGAGCGGTTCTCGAAAGAAGCGAAGTTACGCGGCGTCGCCGTGTGGCGACGATGCAGTAACCGTAATTAAGCGCGGACGACGTTCGTCGCGCGGGGGCCCTTGGGGGCCTGTTCGATCTCGAATTCGATTTCCGTCCCTTCCGTCAGATCCTCACCGCCAACGTCCTCCATGTGGAAGAAAACGTCGTCGTCAGAGTCCTCAGTCGCGATGAAACCGTAGCCGCCTGTGTCGTTGAAGAAATCAACCTTACCGTTTACCATTGCAATTAACCCGAGTGGAGGTGCACGGATAAGGGTTCCGTATACGTCGTCCGTTTCGCCATATTAGTATACGAACATCCAGCGTAGTCACCTCTTCAGATACAACACACGATATATGAGGCAGTTCTAAGAAATTTTGTCCGATTCAACACAATCAGCTGATTCTTCAGTGGAACCAAAAATTTTCATCCACTCGACATTTCGTGTGAACGGTTATCACTGGTTAAGCACGACCCCGAACTGCGTCTACACGGCGTGACGATTCGGGGGTCGCCAGCAGTGTCACCGCATCATGCCGCGTCTTCGCTCGGGAAGATACTCTCCGGAAGATACGCCGACACCGTCCACGTCGGTCGGTTCACGACCTGATTGATTTTCAAATCGACCGCCGCAGAACAGAGGAGATACGCCTCCTCCCGAGTGAGTCCGCGTTCCGATTCGAGGTGGTCGACCATGTGACGAACCGCCAGTTTGGTCGCTCCCATGAGTTCGTCGGCGACACCCGTCGTCCCGTAGGTCGGTTCGTCCACCCCTGTCGCCGTGAACGGCCCCGTCGTCTCGAACTGTGGGGCCTCGATGTCCATATCCGACCGCACCGAAAGCCGAGCGGTGACGGACATCGGGGCCTCGATGCCAGTCACGCACACCTCTCCGTCGCCCTGTGCCGCGTGACAGTCGCCGATGCTGAGTAGCGCGCCCGCGACCTCCACCGGCAGGTACAGCGTCGAACCCGCGGTGAGGTGTTTGATGTCCACGTTGCCACCCACTGGTCGCGGGGGGACGGTGCTGTGGGTTCCCGGTTTCGACGGCGCGACGCCGACGACACCCGGGAACGGATGCAGGGGAACTTCGATTCCGTTCACGAACCGACCGATGTCTCCGTCGAGGTCCCACACGTGGAGTCCGGGGTCGTCGAACGCCTCAGGGAGCAGTCCCTTCCCCGCATCACCCGGGTAGAAGTAACTCACTCCGAACCCCTCGTGCTGGAAGTCGAGGAACTCGACTTCGAGTACGTCCCCCGGTTCGGCCCCCTCGACTCGAACGGGGCCGGTCAGCGGGTGTCCCTCGAAGGACATCGTTTCGAGAGCTTCGACCGTCGACTCGCCGTCGAAGTGACCGTCCGGTGCTCCTCGACACTCGAATCGAACGACCGCCCCCGATTCGACCGACTCTACAGGGTCGAGAGCGTTACTCCATGCTCGGTGGACGTTCCCGTCTCGGGCGCTGAGTTCCCGGTCGATAGTGGGTTCCGGTGACACACCCGACGAACGGACCCGGCGGGTTAAGAACTACTGGCGACAGCGTGCTTCGCCGTCACGTTCGTCTCCGAAGTCCACCGACACGCGGTTCACACAGTACCACCGTCTGTGAGTCCGGTGTCGCTGTTGAGGCTCTACTTACTCACATTCCATCGGATTTGAGACTTCATAACTAATGGTGTGTCCCTGCCATTACCAACATGGACACCACCACAATCGCAGCATCGGTCGAAAGCCAGTTGCTGTCCGGGTTCGGAACCCTGATTCCGCTACAGTTCTCGGGCGATTTCCTTCAGTGGGCGGTGATATTTTTCATTATCGCCATCGTCGCAGCGGTCTTCGGTGCACGCGGAATCGCAGGCGTCTCGATGACTGTCGCGAAGTGGTTCGTCATCATCTTCCTGGTGTTGGCCGTGATTTCGCTCCTTCTCTAAGCGCCCCCGATGACTGACTACGGCGCTTTCTTCGGTCCATGAGTTCGTCGGGACCGGACGAGAATGGGGACGACTCCAGTACGTCAGTACGGAATCTCACCTCCGAGGTCGTCGAACTCACACGGGAAAACGATATAAGCCTCGTTGCCTCGGGTGTCGCGTTTTATCTGTTCAACTCGCTCGTGCCGTTGCTGTTGTTCGTGTTTATCGGACTCTCGGCGACCGGGAGACTCGGCCCCGCTATCGGACTCTTCGGGACCGTAGCCGGACTCGATGTCGGGGAGTTCGTCGCTTCGCTGGAGTCGGTCGTCGGCGACGACGCCGACCGACGACGGGCAGCTGTCATCGCCGGTTTGATTCTGTTGTGGAGTTCGCTACGACTGGTACAGGCGGTCAACGTGTCGTTTCAGGCGATTCACAACGTGCGCCACGAGAGCTCTTTGCTCGGAACTATTCTGGACAGTTTAATCGTTTTCGCGACGATTATCGTCGTTGTCCCCGCTGTTTCGCTGCTCGTGGTCGCACTGATGGTCGTAACGGACGTTCCAATCGTCAGTGTGGTCGGGTTTCCGCTGCTGTGTGTCGTGCTCCTGGGTGGATTTCTGCCGATGTACTATCGGTTTTCGGGGCCGGAAACCACGCTCCTGCAGGCGTTTCCAGGAGCGGCGCTTGCTGCAGTCGCTTGGGTGCTCTGTGCTGTCGGCCTCCGACTGTACGTTTCGACCTCCGAGAGCGTCAGACTGTACGGCGTCGCCGGCGGTATCATGTTGCTGTTGACGTGGCTGTACATCGGTGGTCTGATGCTCCTCACCGGGGCGGCTCTGAACGCCGTTTTGACGGACGGCGTCGGTGGCGACACCGACGAAGGCCCCAACAGGTGACCGGGCGAGCAACCGGCTACTTCGGAGCGTTACGGAAGTCTTCCAGACCGCGTTCGAGCGTACGCTCGAACATCTCGGATACGGGGAGACCGCGGGCTTCGACGATTTCTCTCCGGATACTCCCGGAGAGACCGTCTACCTCAAAAATGGCAGCCTCGGCACTCATAGGGTTCGTCATCGCTGGCTGCCTACACCAACTCGGCCCACTGGCTCGTCATCGGCCACTCACGGATAAAACGTCGAACGGCAAGTGCGTTCCGTCGTTACTCCTCGTCGGATGAGGGGATGAAGCCGAATCGCTCACCGACGCCGAAGACGTCGAACTGCCGGAGGAGTTCGGCGAACTCCTCGTCGGAGGGGTCGACGAGCAGGAGGTCGTTGTCGAAGTCCATCGACAGCGTGTCCTCGCCGAAGTCGACGAGGAAGTTCCCGTCGGTGAACTCCCCGGCTATTTCGTCGCTGGATTCGACGGCGTCCTGTAGCAGTTCGCCGACTGACTGACCAGTGTTCGCGGCCTCTTCCAGCAGTTCGACGGCGATGTCGGGTGCCGAGGAGGGGTCCTCGACGGCCTGCTGGAGCAAGTCGCCGAGCGTCTGACCGGTGTCTTCCATCTGTGCTTGCAGTTCCTCGAACAGCTCTCGTGCGTCACTCATGTGAATCGGCCGACGAGTCGGGATAAAATAGGAGTGGCGGTTCTCTCAAAACCCGCCACACTCCCGACAGCGAAGGTTTTCGACGGTCGTGGAAGCCGAATCCATGCCTTTCCCCGAGAGTGCCGCTTCGAGGTGCCGGGGCGATTCCGGCCGCCACGGCGACGTGACAGCCCGTCGGAATAGCTGTTAAGTACGTACCAGTGCTAACAACCATCATGTCCCTCGGCACCGTACAACGCTGTCTGGAGTGTGGCTTCGAGGCACCCCCGGGGTCCGACGCGTGGAGTCGCGTCGAACACCCACCGCTCGGGACACTCTCCCAGTGTCCGGAGTGTGGGAGTACGAACACGCACACCCTTTGAGAGGGCGCTTCCACGCCGGGAGAGAGGCGACCGGTCAGGAACCGAACGCGGCTTCGATGCCGAACATCGCCACGCCGATGCCGACGGCGATAACCGACCCCGCGAGCAGTTGCGCACCGAGGCCGAAAACGAGCGCACCGAGCACCGCACAGAAGCCGACTATCGTGCCGAGGCCGAACACCGCGTCCCCGGCTCCGAGCGGCTCTTCATCGGGATAGGCGGCGGCAGCGGTCGCGAGGAACACGTGAACCCCCAGCGGGACGACCGAGACCACTGCGTACCCCGCATCCGTCCACCGGGGAGCGATTGCGGTCAGTTCGGCGAACTCCCGCAGCGTCGAAACCGTATCGAGGTAGAACAGACCGACGAACTGAATCGAGCTGTCGGTCACCGTCGTCGGGTCACCGGACGTCGAGGCGACGACGATTGACGCCCCGACGAACCCCCACGCGAACAGCCAGACGAACACTTGATACGCCCCCATGGCAGCCGTCTCTTCGCCGTCGGACAAAAATTCGACGGATGGTTCGACTATTCGCTCCGGTCGAGCGCCGCCGCGACCACGAGCGGGAGCGTGATGGTGGCGTCGGCGTACACCGACACGTTCCGGGCGTCTTCCTTCAGTTTCCCCCACGACCGCGCCTCGTCCAGCGTCGCCCCGGAGAGACCGCCCGTTTGCGGCGGGTCCATCGTCAACTGGACCGCATAGTCGTAGGCTTCCGGCGTCACCAGCATCGTCTGGAGGACGTAGTTCTTCGGGACGCCGCCGCCGACGACGATGGCCGCCGTCGACTCCGCCTCGTAGGCGAGGTCGTTCAGCGGCGACATGTCCTTCAGGGCGTCCAGCGAGAAGCCCGAGACCTGCGAGCGGAGCCACGCCTGCAACCCGAGGACGGAGTCCTGAATCGCCGGGACGTAGACCGGCACGTCGTTCTCGTAGGCCGCGGCGGCGATGCCGGCGTCCTCGTCTATGTCTTCGCGGTCGTTGACCTCGCTGTTGGCTCGGCCGAGCTCGCGGGTGAACTCGGCGATGGAGACGACCTCCTCGCCGACGGCTTCGAACACCTCCTCCCGTAGGTGGTTCTCGAACAGCGCGAAGTGTTCCTGTGGGAGGTACACGTTGTAGATGCGGTCGACCTCCTCGTGGCGCAACTGCTCGTCGAAGTCCCGCTCTTCGAGGTCGGGGTGTTCCTCCCGACCGTGGTGGTGTTTGCCGCCGATGGCCTCGATTGCGTCGTGGGTGAGGTTCGCACCGGTCGTCACGAGCGCATCGATGTGACCCTCTCGAATGAGGTCGGCGACGATGGCTCGCATCCCGGCGGGAACCATCGCCCCTGCGAGACCGAAAAAGACGGTCGTCTCCTCGCTGGCGAACATCTCGCCGGTCACGTCGATTGCCTCACCGAGGTTCGCGGCACCGATTCCCGCCTTGCCGTATTCGTCCGCGAGGGCGGCGACGGACATCCCCGCACTGACGCGTGCGTGCTCGACGGGGTCGTGGTCGAACTCCTCGCGTTCGGGCGGTTCGTACGCCTCGCTGTCGTCGGTCATTGTGGGACGGTCGTCCGGCGAGCGTTTCAAGGGCGCGATTTCCGGACGGACGGCTTAGGTTCGCAACGCGGCAGCGACGGTCCGAATCTGAGCGAGGCCGTTGGCAGCAAGCGCCTTCGGGAACCGCCGCCGGGCGTTTTCGAGGGCGTCCGTCAGGGCGTCGTCGGCATCCTCGAAGACGCCGCTACCGTGTCCCGAGAGAACCCGGTTCGGCTGGAGACCGGAGAACGCCTCCCGAGGCGGCGTCAGCCGACGGAGCAACATGACGCCGAGGCGCTCGTCGCCGACGAGCATGTAGTCGGCGGCCCCGACGGATTCGGAGGCCACGAGCGTCTCGCCGTCGTAGAGGGCGTACTC
>JBMCDV010000030.1:0-9366 GCA_048618255.1 Natronomonas sp.
CCTTCTTCCCGTTCCCCGACGGCATCGAGGAGGCCGCCGACGCCGGTATCGAGGCGGTCATCCAGCCCGGTGGGTCGGTCAACGACGAGGACGTCATCGATGCCGCTAACGAACACGACATCGCGATGGCGTTCACCGGCCAGCGGGCCTTCCAGCACTGACGAGGGAGTTCGGACCGCTACTGTATCGTAAACGCCGGTTCGGTCACGTTCTCGCTTTTGCACTCCGGACACCGCGAGGGTCGGTTCGTCAGGTCGTCGAACGACGAGAAGCCGCAGTCGCGGCACTCCGGCGGCGCCGCGAGCAGTTCCTCGTCGGTGCCCTCCAGCGACCGCGCGATGTGTTCGACGTGTGAGAGCGCGGCGGCGGTGGTGATTTCGAATTCGTTTGCCAGCGCTCCCGCTTCGGCGCTGTCGTTTCGGAGGAACTCGGCGATGCGCTGCCGGGTGGTCCGCTCTGCACCCTGCATACCGCTCCTCCGGGTCCCGAGGGCTAAAACCTACTCCTCGGAACCGTTCGTGAGTCGGGTGTGGGCGCCGATGAGCGCGCCCGCGAGGTCGACGTTCTCGATGTGGGTCCCCTCGTCGATGATGGTGTCGTGGATTTCACAGTCCGAGACGGTGGCGTCGCCGAAGACGACCGAGCGGTTCAGCGTCGAGTCGACGATTTTCGCACCTGGCATGACGTGGACGTTCTCGCCGATGGTGGAGTTCTCGACGGTTGCCGACTCGGCGATGATGCTGTCGCCATTCAGCGACCACGCGATTGCCTCCAGATACGACTCGGGCGTGCCGATGTCGAACCACGGTTCCTCGAAGACGAAAGCGTGGACCGCCTCCCGTGACTGTAACCACTGGAGGAACCACCCCGGTTCGTCGGGGTTGTTGCCGCCTTCGAGGTACTCCTCGAACCGTAGCGACTCCGCGGGGAAGGCATAACAGGCGATGGAGACGAGCGTGCTCTTGGGGTCGTCCGGTTTCTCCTGGAAGTCGACGACGCGTTCGCCATCCAGCTCGACGAGGCCGTAGGATTTGGCCTTCTCGCGGTCGCCGACATCGTAGGCCGCGAGAGTAGCCGTTCCCTTCCCCTCGAAGTAATCGATGAAGTCTGTGAGGTCGAAGCCGATGAGATTGTCGCCGGCGACAACGACCAGGTCGTCGTCGATGCCCTCGCGGTCGACCAACTGCCCGAGTGCGCCGACGACGCCGAACTTCTCGGATTCCTCGGTGGTGTCCTCGACGGAGAGCGTCGGCTTCTCGAAGTCGCTGTCGGCGATGTAGCGTTCGAATTCCTCGGCGAAGCGCTCGTTCGTCGAGACGTACACCTCCTCGATGCGGTCGTCGGTTTCCAGCGCCTCGAAGATGCGGTCGATGACGGTAGACTCACCCACCGGGAGGAACATCTTCGGACGGTGTTTCGTGATGGGCCACAGACGCGTCGCGTACCCGCCAGCGAGAACGACGGCTTTCATTGTCCGATAACGACAGATGCCGCGGACAAGTGTCTTTTGTTACGGCAAACGGACCGACCGAAGCGCCCCCGTCACTCGCCGAGCCACGCGTCGGTAATCCGCAGAGAGCCACGCGAACCGTCGAAGGATGTCTCGTATGCCAACTCGATGGGCCGGTCCATGTGAGGGCCGTCGGTGACGAGCGTCTCGAACTCCCCACCCTCCCCGAGAACGTGGACGCCGTACTCGTCGTTGAGCGCTTCGAGGTCGGCGAGGGCGTCGGCGTCCAGCGTCCGTCCGAGCCACGACTCGTCGAGCCCGTACGCCGCCACGCGAACGATTTTGATTTCGAAGCCGGCGTCCAACATCGCGTCGGCCAACTCGCGGGGGTCCTCCTGCCACAGCGGGGCGAACAACTCGGCGCCGAGCCGTTCGCACATCGCCTCGATGCGGTCGGTTTGATAACTACTCTCGACGGCGCCGGCCGTGACGCCGCCGATACCGCCGAGGTCGTCGGCCAACTCGGCCAGTGCGGCCTCCAGCGGTTCCAACTCCCGGTCGCCGCGCTCGCCGCTGTCTTCGGTCGGGTCCGCGCCCGTCTCGAAGTCCCCGGGGTGGACGTCGACGAGCGGAATCCCGATGCTCTCGGCGGCCAGCGACGCCAACTCCGTCGCGGGAACGTGGTACATGAATGAGTCGCCGTCGGGGTGGACGGTCACCAGTCGCTCGACCGGCAAATCGCGTTCGAGCGCCCGATACAGCGCCCACGAGGAGTCCTTCCCGCCCGAAAAGAGGCTCACCCACGGATTCATACCCGGAGTAACCGAGCGCCGGCTAAATGGGCGTCGGTTCCGCTACTCGGGGACCTCGTCGAGCGGCGAATCGCTCTCGCTCATCCGCGAGGCGAAGGCGACCCCGAGGAAACTCGCGAGGATGCCGGCGGCGACGTACAGCGCGAGTCGCCCCCAGATGCCGAGGACGAACCCCTCGATGCTCACTGGGCCAACCTCCACCGCCGCGACCTCCAGCGGACCGATGATGCTGGCGCGTTCGAGGAAGTAACCCGTAAACCCCCGGACGACCAATCCGACGGCGACGACGCCGAACGGGAGATTCATCAGCGCCGTGGAGACGCTCTCTTCGGCCAGCAACTCGTCGATGAGGCGGCCGGTCGCCGCGGCTAGCGCCGCCGCCGCGAACCACGGAACGCTGTCGAAGATGAACCGCAGACCGACCAAGAGTTCGCCCGTTTCGGCCGTTCCCACGTTCCCCATGTTCGTCGCGCTAATGCCGCCGGCGAAGACGCCGACGAACGCCAACCCCGTCCCGACGACGTAGGTGACGAGCGACACCTGCCCGGAGTAGAAGGCGTCCCGGACCCGTCGAGGGAGCGTCGCCACGAAGTCGTCGATGCCGAGGCCCTTGTACAACAGGAACGTCCCGATGACCGCGGCGATAGCCGACAGCGCGATGGCCACGTCGTCGGCCAACAGCAGCAACACCGGAAACGCGAGCAGGGCGGCTCCGATGGGGACCAACACCGTCCCCCGGAGTTCCTCGTCGCCGAGGAACTGCTTCAGGAGGTAGTACGTAGACTGGATGTCGTGGGACTGTCGAACGACCACGCGGTCGACCGCGTCGACGCGAACGCGGCTCTCGATGATGGGGACGAGTCGCTCGTCGCTGGCCGAATCCGTGACGACGATGGCGGCTTCGATATCGTTGTCCTCGACGAGGGTGTCGATGTCGCGGGCGACGGCGCGGTCGCTGTTGATGCCATCGCCACCGCCGGAGATGACGGCGACGAGGGGGTCTTCGCCCTCGTCGCGGAGGTCCCGAGCGACGCTGAGCGTCTCCAACAGGCAGTTGACGCGACTGTCCTCGGGGTCGTCGATACCCACGTCGGTGACGAGCGCCTGTACGGCCTCCCAACCGACGATTGGACCGTCCGGCCCGAGGGTTCCGTCGCGGTCGACGCACACGACCAGCGTACTCACGGTGGTCCGTTGCCAGTGGGCGGACAAAAGCTTTCAGGACGAACTTTTTGCACGGACCGGCGAACCGGTCCGGCAAAAACTTCGATGAAAAAGCGGCGGCGGGTTCCCGATGGTCACCCGCCTTGCCGCCGCGCTCCCTGCGGTCGCGCGGCGAGAACCGCTTCGCGCCTGCGGCGCTCGCGGATGCTCGACTGTTCGACGGACTTACACCCGAAACCGGAACTCGCCGCTGGCGTCGGTGAACTGACTCGCGAGACCAGCGCCGACGGCGTAGGCGACGGATTCGGCACCACCGCGAAGCCGTTCGGTGACGCCGCGCTGTGGCTCCAGTTCGGTCATCGACACCTCCTCGTCGAGGAGGCTCTCGAGGCGCTCCTCTACGTCTTTGCGGGTGCCGATGGAGTCGACGAGCCCCATCTCGTGGGCCTCGCTTCCGAGGAAGACCTTCGCTTCGGTGTCGCGAATCTCGGCTTCCTCCATCGCTCTCCCCTCGGCGACCGTCTCGACGAACTGGTCGTAGTAGTCGTCGATGATGCCCTGCAGGTACTCCCGTTCCGTCTCATCGAGGTCCTCGAAGGGGACGCCGGCCTCTTTGAACTCCCCGGCAGTGAGCTGTTCGTACTGCAGTCCGGCTTTCTCTAGGAGGTCGGCGGCGGTCATCCGCGACCCGCGGACGCCGATGGAGCCGACGACGCTACCGTCTCGGGCCCACAACTCGTCACACCCGGAGGCAATCCAGTAGCCGCCGCTGGCACACACGTCGGTCGTGTAGGCGACGGTTGGTCCGTCGAAACGTTTCGCCGCCAGTCGGATGTCGTCGCTCGGGACGACGGCGCCGCCGGGGGTGTTCAACCGCAACAACAACGCCTCCGCGTTATCGTCGTCGTCCGCGTTCTCGATGAGGTCGACGATGTCGTCGGCGCCGGGTCTGCCGGGAGTCGATGGGGGGAACCCACCGCCGCCATCGCGGGTAATCGGCCCTTCGACGGCCACCTCCGCGACGTTGTACGCCGGAAAAACGTTGCCAGCGATGTTGCTCCCGACGCGGAGTCCGGCGGCGACGGTCGCGATGACGAGTAACACGCCGAGCAGGTCGGCAATGTCGGTCGGGGTCCGGACGAACAGTAGCCAGCCTGCGGCTGCCGCGACGACCGCAACGAGGATGCCAACCGCGAGTCTGGCTACTCTCTGAGCTCCGTTCATGTTCCGACCGAGGGCTGGCGGATTGTTAAGTGTGGCTCGTCGCTAGAAGGTCCGGCGGCGGTTCAGACGGCGGCGTCCTTCTCGGAGAGCCCGACGAGAAGCGTTCCGACGACCATTCCCAGCGTAGCGACGGCGGCGACACTCGGCGCGTACGGAATCGGCGTATCGAGGAAGCCTGCGACGAGGACGACGATACTGCAGACGACGAGGAGCGCACCGCCGACGACGAGCCTGCCCGTGTTGGTTGCCATACTCACAGCTAGGTGAAGCCGGCAGTTAAAACTCACCGATTGTCCCGCGCGGTGGGGTCGTCGTCGACGACCGACTCACAGGGGTTTTGCGGGTGCGGCACCCAACGATGGTATGGGCAGCAGTCTTGATTCGTTGCGGACCGTCGCGGACTACCAGTTCGGAGCGGGCGCTGGCACCGCGCTGTTCGACGGCGATATCACCGTCCAGCGGACCAGCTCCGGCCGGCCACAGCAGATTCTCGCCGACGGCGAGCGGATACTCTCCTACGGCGTCGACGGCCGGTTCACGCTCGGTGCGGCCGGTGGACGGCGGTTGCAGGCCGCCCTCGATGCGCCGGCCTACCGGGTCGTCGTCGGCGACGACAGCGAGCCGTTCGTCCGCGAGGAGAAGAACGTCTTCGCGAAGTTCGTCCGCAGGGTCGACTCCGCCGTCCGACCGGGCGACGAGGTACTGGTCGAACACTACGACGGCGACCTCCTGGCGGTCGGTCGGGCCGAACTCTCGGCCGACGCTATGCTCGATTTCGACACCGGCATGGCGGTGAAAGTCCGCGACGGTATCGAGGCGTGAGTTCTCTCACGGCGTAACATCAGGCTTTTTGCCCCGTCGCACCCTCACTCAGGGTATGTTCGGAGGAGGCGGCGGCATGAACCCGCGCAAGATGGAACAGATGATGAGCCAGATGGGCATCGACCTCACCGAGATCGACGCCGAGGAGGTCATCATCCGCACGGCCGAGGAAGAACTCGTCTTCCACGACGCCGAGGTACAGCGGATGGACGCCCAGGGCCAGCAAACGTATCAAATCGTCGGCGCCCCCGACACACGCCCGCGCGGCGAGGGCACCGAGGCCATCGAGGGCGAGTCGGAATCCGAGAGCGACACCGGCAGCAGCGAGTTCTCCGACGAGGACGTCGAAATCGTCGCCCGCCGGGCCGACGTGACCGAAGCCCGCGCCCGCGAAGTGCTCGAGGAGACCGGCGACCTCGCGGCGGCCGTCCAGAAGCTCGAAGTAGAGTGAGCGAGCGACGCGTTCTCGTCGTCCGCGACAACCGGGAGTTCCTCGTCCGCCCCGGCGAGACGATGGAGTCCGACCTCGGCATCCTCGAAGTCCCCGAGGACGTGACTACTGGAACGACTCTCGAGACGCATCTCGGGGAGGCATTCGAGGTCCGACGCCTCCGCGGGCCGGACCTCTTCGACCACCTCGAACGCACCGGCGCGCCGATGATGCCACGCGACATCGGACTGGTCGTCGGCCACACGGGGGTCGCGTCGGGCGACCGCACGCTCGACGCCGGAACCGGTACGGGCGTCCTCGCCGCCTATCTCGGCCGTCTCGGCGTCGAGGTGACGACCTACGAACGCGACCCGGAGTTCGCCGAGGTGGCCCGCGAGAATATGGACCTCGCGGGCGTCACCGACGCAGTCGACGTTCGAACCGGCGACCTCCTCGAAGAACTCGACGACATCGAGCAGTCCTTCGATTTGCTGACGCTCGATACGGGCGATGCCCCCGCCGTCGTCGAGCGCGCCCCCGAATTGCTCGCTCCGGGCGGGTTCCTCGCCGCCTACACCCCCTTCGTCGAGTCCGCCCGCGCCTGCGTCGAGGCCGCCCGCGAGGCCGGCCTCTCGGAAATCGAGACGCTCGAAACCATCCAGCGGCGGATGGACTTCGACGACCGGGGTTCCCGACCCTCGACGGCTGGCGTCGGCCACACGGGGTATCTCTGTTTCGCCCGCTTTACCCCACGGCTCGAATGATATCGAGCAGTTCTACCTCGTAACCCTCCGCTTCGGCGTCGTCGACCCACTGGTCGAGACCGTCGGTCGGATAGGCGCCGCCGGCGACGTAGAACTCCCGGTCGTACCACGCGGCGACCCGACCGGCGACCGGCAGCGTCTCGCCGTCGAGGGCCAACCGCGCCCGGTAGCGAGTGAGCCGCGCCCGCTTGCGGTTGTCGGTTCGGATGCTCTCGGTGTCACCGATTTCGACGGCCTCGAAGCCGCGCTCGCGGAGTTCTTCGGCGAACTCCCGTTTGGATTCGGTGACGATGCGCGGTTTCACGAGCGAGGTGGTTCCGAACGGCAGCGACGGCGAGAACTCGAGTCGCGTGACGAAGACGAACCGCCAGATTCGGTCCGGGCCGCCCGCCGAGACGATACGCTCCCGAAGGTCGGCGTCCTCGTAGACGAGCGTGTGGCCGGTCACGTCGACGTTCGGGAGGCTGAAAACCGTCTCGGTCGTCTCTTCGGTACGCTCCCAGCCGTCCAGCTGCTCGTCTGGAATCGGCGGGGCTCCGGCGTCCGACATACGCCGAAAACGGACTGGAGGACCTTCATTGTACGCGCCACAGTGGCATCTATCCGGAAGCGCTCTTCGGGGCCGTCGTTCGGAGGCGCTGCCAGCGGACGTTGGTTCCTCGAAACCCCTCTCACTCGCCGTCCGACGATGCCAAGAGGTCGTCTTCGTACGCGGCTATTGCCCCGATGACTTTCTCGGCATCCTCTTCCGGAACGTCGAACTCCTCGAGCGATTCCGACAGGAGGTCGACTGCACGCTGGATGTGGGCCGGCGTAAACGGTACGTGGAGGTGTGCCTCGCGTACGGGTGCCGCGTCGTACGTTTCCGGGCCACCTGCCGCTTCACACAGGAAGTCCGTCTGTGTCTTCCGAAGCGTCTCCATGTCGGCGTCCTCGAAGAAGGGCCCGAGTTCGTCGTCGTCCTGCAACCGGTCGTAAAAGTCGTCGACGACGGCGCGGATTCCGTCCTGTCCCCCGAGTCGCTCGTACAGCGTCCCCTCGGCCATGCCGAGTCGGTTCGTGCTCTCGCGGATTAAACGACTCGGAAGTGGCGTTCAGTACTTCGGCTCCGCGCCCGTCTCCGCGTAGATGTCGTCCATGATGTGGTCGCGCTGGCGGCGCCAGGACTCGAAGCCGTCGGGACTGGAGGGGTAGGTCTCGTAGTGGTCGAGCAGGCGGTCGGCGAGGTTCTTCGTGTCGTAGAGGTTCTTCAGCGTCCCCCAGTGGCCGATGGACTTGTACAGCACCTGCAGTTTGAGTTTGAGGCTGACGTTCGCCGACCCCGAATACAGCGCGTCCGAGAGCTTCTCGGCGGGCATCGCGGCCAGCAGGGCAAGGAGGTCGTCGAGGTCGTAGGCCGTCGAGAAGATGTTGTAGATGTCGAGGGCGGCGTAGCGACCGCCGTAGTGGTCCATCACGCGCTCGTTGTACCGCCAGAGGCTCGACTCGCCCACGTCGTCCTCTTCGATGGCTTGGATAGCCTGCTCGCCGGCGTACTGGCCGGCGTAGGCGGCACCGGCGATGCCGCCGCCGCTGATGGGGTTGACGTGGGCCGCCGAGTCGCCGATTGCCATGTAGCCCGGTGCGACCGCCGAGTCGTAGGGGCGTCGGGTGGGCAACGCGGCGCCGAGTTTGTCCTTGACGGTGGCGTTCTTCAACTCCGGCCGCTGGCTGATGTCCTCCCGGAGGTCCTTGACGAGTTGCATCGGTTCCTCGTTCATCTGGAAGCCCAGTCCGACGTTGATTTCGGTGGGGGTCCGCGGGAAGTACCAGAGGTATCCGGCCGAGCGCTTGGTCGGTTTGAACACGAGGGCGTCGGACCATTCGACGGGTTCGTCGACCTCGATGACCTCCCGGTAGGCGGAGGCGAACTGCGAGTAGCGAACGTTGGTGTCGAAGGTGGCGTCCTCGAAGTCGGCTTTGTCCTGCAATAGCGACAGCGACCCGGCGCCGTCGAGGGTAATCGTCGCCTCGTAGGTGCGGGAGTCGCCTTTGTGCTTGGCTTTGACGCCGCGAACGCGGCCGTCGTCGTCCTGCATCACGTCCTGAACGACGGTGTCGTAGTGGAACTCGACGCCGGCGCGTTCGGCGCCCTCGATGATGAGTCGGCCGTACTCCCAGCGGTCGATGACGGCGAGTTCGCCCGGAACGGGAATGTCGAGGACGGCGTCCTCCTGTGGAATCTCGAACCGACCGTGGTCGACCTCGGTGTTGGTGAAGGCGCCGGCGATGTCGGATTTCGGAATGGACTCGGGGAAGTTGTCGGCGCCCTTCAGGGCGTCGCCGCAGGCGATGTGGCCCGCCTCCTCGGCGTCCTTCCGTTCGACGATGACGACGTCGTAGCCCGCATCCGAAAGCGTCGCGCCGGCGTAACAGCCGGCGGTTCCGGCCCCGACGATGACGACGTCGTACTCGAAGGTGGTCATGTCCGCCTCTCAACACCCGGGCGGCAAAACTCTTGCCAACAGTCACGGTTGACGGTCCCGGGTCACTTCTCTCGAACCGTGCCGCCGCTTAGCCCCTCCCACTCGACGCGGTAGCCGAGTCTGGAGAGGACTGCGCTCGCGTCGTCGATACCGTTCTCCGCCAGTAGGTCCTCGACGGCGGCGAGGTCCATCCCTGCCTCGATGTGGTCGGTCAGCGTCTCGAGCACCACCGGCC
>JBMCDV010000031.1:0-9206 GCA_048618255.1 Natronomonas sp.
GTGTTCACCGGCGGCCAGACGACTCGAGTAACGGTGACGCTGCGGGACTTCGACACCGAAGCAGCCCAGTCGGTCCGCGTCGTCGACCAGTTCCCCTCGGAGTGGAACGTCCTCGAATACGGTGGGGAGTACGAGTCCTTCGACAACGACGCCGGTACTGTCGACTTCGGCACCGTCTCGGCTTCGGACATCGAGAGCGGTCCCCAGACGTTCACGTACTTCGTCGAAGCACCGGAGGAGCTCCAGGCCAGCGGTTCCTACACTTTCGGCGCCGCTGAGGCCACGGTCGAGACGTGGGCCGTCGCCGAGGAGAACCGGGGCGCCGGTGAGACGACGTTCGGCGGTACGAACGACGTGGTCGTCATCGGACAGTCGACCTGACGGTCGTCGCCGTCGCTCTTTCCGTTGTCTTGTCGCAAAAGCGGGGACAGGGATGCCTCCGTTCCGGGTGTCGAAGTGGTCGCTCCCACTCACACCCAATGGTATCCAGTATCAACCGACGTATCAGTGTTTACCCAAATTCCACCCACATCCCAGTTCTCACCCACAACCGACTTATCGACCCGAACCGACGCACCGATATGAGCGTCTCTCGCGTCGTCGAGTTGGAGGGTCACATCATCGACTCGGGGATGATGCAGGCCGCGTTCGGTATCGTCATGGACCACGGTGGCTCCTTCGACGTCGAGGAGTTCGACATCGGCCGCCACAAGGACAAGGAGTCCTACGCCCGCATGCTCGTCACCGCCGATACCGAAGAGGACCTCCAGCGCATCGTCCACCAACTCCACCAGAACGGTGCGAACCTCGCGGACCCAAACGACGCACGATTGGAACCGGCCCCCGAAGACCAGGTCGTCCCGCACGGCTTCTACTCGACGACGAACCACCCCACTCAGATTCGCTACGACGGCGAGTGGGTCGACGTCGAACACATCGAGATGGACTGTGCGGTAATCGTCGAAGAGCGGGAGTCGCGTAGCGACTCCGAAGGGTCGAGCGGCGACGAGCCGCGAGACGGGTCCGACTCCGGCGTCCGCGCGTACACGAAGGTCCTCAACGCCATCGAGGAGGGCGACCGGGTGGTCACCGGCGAGGCCGGCATCCGGGTGCAACCGCCGGAGCGGCCCCGAAGCCAGGAGGGTGCGTTCGGCTTCATGCAGGGCGGCATCTCCAGTGAGCGCCCCTCCGAGTCGACCATCCAGCAGATTGCGGACGCTATCGAGGAGACGAGAGCCGAGGGCGGCGACGTGTTGGTCGTCGCCGGCCCCGCGCTCATCCACTCGGGGGCACGGGAGGACATGGCGTCCCTCGTCGAGTCGGGGTACGTCGACTACCTCTCTATCGGCAACGGCTTCGCCGTCCACGATATCGAGCGCGACCTCTACGGTACGTCACTCGGCGTCAACACCGAAACGCTGGACCACGCTCGTCACGGCCACAAACACCACATTTACGCCATCAGCGAAGTCATCCGTGCCGGCGGAATCGAAGCCGCCGTCGAGGACGGACTCATCGAGTCCGGCGTCATGTACCAGTGTGTCCAGAACGACGTACCCTACGTCATCGCAGGGTCGATTCGGGACGACGGCCCGCTGCCGGACACCATCACCGACGCCGTCGAGGCACAGAACGCCATCCGCGAACAGGCCCACGAGGCGGATATGGTGTTGATGCTGTCGACGCTGCTGCACTCCGTGGCCGTCGGCAACTGTCTGCCGTCGACGACGCGGGTGGTCTGTGTCGACATCAACCCGGCGACGGTGACCCAACTGCTCGACCGCGGGTCGGCACAGGCGGTCGGCATGGTCACCGACATCGGGACGTTCGTTCCCATCCTCGCGGAGAATCTACTCGAGGAGGGCGCCGTGGAGTTGGACGACTGATACGGGTCGTTGTAACGGTTGACCGGTCACCGCCAGTGTCGGCGATGACCGGTAAAAGACTACAACAAGCCGTATAATTCTACGCGCCGGGGACGCCTTCCCGATAGGTTATCAGCGCTTCTTTCGCGTCGGCGATGGCGTCGGCCGTCTCGCCGCTCGTCTCGTCGGTGAGTTCGTCCAGCGTCCGGTCCATTCGTGCGAGGGCGCCGTGGTCGAGTTGTCGACCGGCGTCGAGTGCCTTCGACACCTTGCCGACGATGCGGTCGAGTCGCTGTTCGGCGTCGGCGTCGGCGAGGTCACGCGCGGCCTCGACTGCGTCGAGCGCCGACTGGAGTTCGTCCGCGCTCATGTGTCGAGGGGGATTGCGACGACCGGCACGTCCGAGGTCAGCAAGACGTCCTGTGCGGTGGAGCCGAAGACGATTTTCCCGGTCCTGCTCCGCTGTCGAATACCGATGAGTACCTCGTCGACGTTGTACTGGTCGACGAACTTCTGGATGTCCGTCGAGGGGTCGTTCCCCCGGACGAGCTGGTGTGTTTCGGCGTTCGGAATCGATTCGGCGAGTTCCTCGGCGGCCTCCTTTCCGTCGAGGACGTCCCGGTCGGACGTGCTGTCGCCGCCCTTCAGGGAGTTGACGACGTACACCGTATCGTCGTCGGTGACTCGCCCTTTCAGGTACCTCCGTAGTCGTTTGCTGGTCGTCTCGTTGTCGGTCGCTGCCAGGAACGTCGTCATGTGCACCCACGACGACCGGTACCCTATTAAAACCGTCCGCTACCTATAGTGTACACTTTCGTGCATATTAATTCGCGTTCTCAGACTCAAGTATGCAATTTACTGCAGCCGAACCGGGGCTATCATTAGCCATGCGCCGAAAGAGTGTGTACGCTCAGTTTCCCATGACAGCTAACGGTAGCCCCTACGCACCCCACACGCCGGCCGAAACCGAGGCGATGCTCTCGGCGGTCGGCGTCGACCGCGAGGAGGCACTCTTCGACATCCCTGACGACGTTCGGTTCGACGGCGAGTTCGACATCGACGCCCGCAGCGAGCAGGCGACACGCGAACTCGTCGAAGATACGCTCGCGAAAAACGACGACCTCGTCGAGTTTCTCGGTCGCGGCCACTACGACCACTACGTCCCCTCGATGGTCGACCACCTCTCGGCGCGCTCGGAGTTCCTGACGAGCTACACCCAGTACCAGCCCGAAGTCGCACAGGGGTTCCTCCAGGCACTGTTCGAGTACCAGTCGATGCTCGTCGAGTTGACGGGCCTGTCGGTCGCCAACTGCTCGATGTACGACGCGGCGACGGCGTTGGGCGAGGCGGCGACGCTCGCCGTCCGCGTCCGTGAGACCTCCGGCGACCGCGTGGTCGTTCCCGAGACGCTGTCGGCGGGTCGCCGGGGCACGCTGGAGAACTACCTCTCAGGTCACGACATTACTATCGACACGTATCCGATGGATGACGGCAACGTCGACCGCGAGGCGCTGGCCGACGCAGTCGACGAGGAGACACTGCTAATCTACGCCGAGAACCCGACAGTTCGTGGCACCATCGAGGAAGGTCTCGATACGGTCGGCGAACTCGCCGACGACAACGACGCGCTGTTCGTCCTCGGCTCGGACCCCGTCGCACTCGCATTGCTGCAGGAACCGGCCACCATCGGTGCGGACGTGGTCGTCGGCGACGCCGCGACCCTCGGCCTGCCGGCCGCCTACGGGATGGGTCTCGGCATCTTCGCCTGCCGAGAGGAATTCCTCCGGCAGGTGCCCGGCCGCCTCGTCGGCGTCAGCGAGGATGCGACGGGCCACCGCGCCTACACGCTCACCCTCCAGACCCGCGAACAGCACATCCGCAGGGAGCGGGCAACTTCGAACATCTGTACGAATCAGGCGTGGGTCGCTCTCCGAACGGCGATGCACGTCGCATGGCTCGGTCCCGATGGCCTGCTCGACCTCGCGGAAGACTGTGTCACTCTCGCAGGCGACCTCGCCGACCGACTCAACGATATCCAGGGGGTGAAAGCGCCGGTCCACGACCGCCACCACTTCCGGGAGTTCGTCGTCCGGACGGACCAACCCGCCTCGGCGGTCGCGACGGACCTCGAATCCGCCGGCTACGCCGTCCACGTCGTGGGAGAACACGAACTGCAGGTCTGTGTGACCGAAACCAACCAGACCAAAATCGACGGCTTCGTTGCCGCCTTCGAGGAGGCTGCACGATGACGGGCGAGTCGCCGTTCGGCTACGACCAGGCGCGGTGGACCGAGGACGAGGACACCTACGAACCGCTGCTCTCCGAGAAGAACACCGAATCCGTCGCCGTCGACTCGGCGCTGCCGGACGACCTCACGCGCGATGAACTCGAACTGCCGAACCTCTCGGAGCCCGAACTCGCCCGACATTACACGCGGCTCTCGGAGATGAACTACGGCGTCGTGTCCGGGCCGATCCCGCTCGGCTCCTGTACGATGAAGTACAACCCGAAGTTCACCGAGGACGTGGCCGCAGTCGCCGACGCGTCGGTCCACCCCGACCGCTCCGAGCAGAGCACGCAGGGAACGCTCGAACTCCAATACGAACTCCAGCAGTACCTCGGGAATATCGGTGGGATGGACGCGGTGACGCTTCAGCCGCCCGCAGGTGCCGCCGGCGAGTTCACGGGCATCCTCCTCGCGAAAGCGTATCACGAATCCAGAGACGACGACCGCAGCGAGGTCGTCATCCCCGATTCGGCCCACGGGACGAACTTCGCGTCGGCGGCGTTGGCGGGCTACGACGTGGTGACGCTTCCCTCTGGAGAGGACGGCCGCGTCGACCTCGAAGCGCTCGAGGCCGCTCTTTCGGAGGACACCGCCGCGCTGATGCTCACCAACCCGAACACTCTCGGCCTCTTCGAGCGCGACATCGCCGAAATTAGCGAGATGGTCCACGACGCCGGCGGTTTGCTGTACTACGACGGTGCGAACCTCAACGCCCTGCTCGGCCGCGGTCGACCGGGCGACATGGGCTTCGACATCATGCACTACAACGTCCACAAGACGTTCGCGACGCCACACGGCGGGGGCGGTCCCGGTGCGGGGCCGGTCGGCGTCGTCGAGGAGTTGGCCGAGTTCCTCCCGGACCCGCACGTGCGTGAATCCAATGATGGGTTCGAACTGTACGCTCCCGAAAACTCCATCGGGAAGGTCCACGAATATCAGGGCAACTGGCTCGTCTCCGTGAAGGCCTACGCCTACATCGCCCGCCTCGGCGACGAGGGGTTGACCGACGCCTCCGCGAAGGCCGTCCTCAACGCCAACTACCTCGCCGAGATGGTCGACTACGAGGTGCCGTTCGGGCCGTTCCACCACGAGTTCGTCGCCTCGGCCGGCGAGCAGGACGCCGCCGACGTGGCGAAACGAATGCTCGACTACGGCGTCCACCCGCCGACGACGAAGTGGCCCGAAATCGTCGGCGAGGCGCTGATGACCGAACCGACCGAAATCGAGAACAAACGGACGCTGGACCAACTCGCCGCGGCCTTCAACGCTGCCCGGGCTGATGACACCGAAACACTGGAGGCCGCTCCCGAACGGACGGCAGCCCGCCGAATCGACCAGGTCTCGGCCGCACGGAACCCGCGGTTGTCGTGGCAGGCGCTGAGCGAGGAGTAGCCCGCCCCGTCTCGTTATCGCTCGAAGCCGCCGTCCATAGTCGCGACTCCGTAGAATGAGTCGATTTGCTATCGCAGTATGACGTTTATAGGTTGGCGAGCCTCCGGCGTCAATCCGCGGATTCGAGGGATTCGGTCCGGTTTCGGAGGTGTTCGATGCGCTTTTCGGTGTCGGGGTGTGTTCGGAACGGTCCCGTCGTGATATCTGATTCTTCCGGCGGTAAAATGTCCATTACTGCGACCGAGTGCTCCCACTCGCGGAGGTCGGTTTCCGGCCGCGTCCTGGCGTCGTCGAGTCGACGAAGTGCGCTCGCGAGAGCCGCGGGGTCGCCCGTCAGTTCGGCAGCGCCGGCGTCGGCACCCCACTCGCGTCCGCGTGAGAGAATAGCCGTCCCGAGTTGGCCGTACAGCTTCAACAGATGGAAAACCCCGTTCCAGATTCGGTCTCCGAAGTCGTTCGGGTCGCTCTCAATCCACTCGTCGGCGGCGAGCACCGGTCCGAGTGCGGCGCCCATCACGCGGCTGTCCCCGTTGGCCAGGTGGCTGATTTCGTGGGCTAAAACTGCTTCCAGTTCGTCGACGGCGAGCGTCTCCAGCAATCCCGTCGATACCAAAACGACCGCATCGTCCCCGTATCCCACGGTCACGGACTCCGGACGAGCCGTTTCAGTGATGTGGACTGCTGGCTCGGGAACGTTTGCCTGCTGTGCGAGACGACTCACGGTTGTGGCTACGTCTGGGTGGCTCTCCTCGATGGGGCTGCTGTCCTCGGCGAGCGTTTCACGGAGCCCTCGAATCCGGGCCCGCACGTCCGCGACCGTCACCCACAGCGCGAGAACGACGCCGAATCCGAACAAGACGACGAGACCGATCGCCGTCGACAGGACAGCCCGTAGCGCTGCGCTACCCTCGACGAGGGTCAGGTAGAGACAGCCGAGTAGTCCGGCGGTAACGGCCAGGGAGATGCCCGTCGTCGGCGGAATCAGGTACTCCGTCCCGGTGTAGTTCCGAACGTAGGGCCACCCACCAACCACACCGAGTATGCCGGCTATGGCGACTGAGGCGACGGCCCACGCCGGCACGGGGAACGCTGTCGACAGTCGTGGCAGGCCGGCAAGTGCGTCGACGCCTTCGTACACCCAGCCGAAAATCGCGAACCCGAGCATCCCGCCGAAAATCGAGAGTATCACGGCGAGAACGAGCGATATCGACAGGAGGATGCCGAGCGCGACGGCCATCCGAGCGAGAAGTGAGAGACGCAACCGAAGTCTCATGTTATCCAACGCACGCAGCGAACCGACAAATCACTCGGGGTCCGACCTACGCCGAGGCGGAGGTGTCGATGCCGTTGATGGTGACGAAACCGTAGTCACACTCCGGGCAGTGCCACTTCTTTTTTTTGCCGAGGTGGATGCGCATGCTCGCCGCCTTGTAGAATTCCCGACTCGACTCACAGACCGGACAGTGGTCTTCCAGTGAGAGGCTCATGTGCCGGTGTAGTGGGGGCGGATAGTTGTAGTTTACTGGTCGGCGGCTTACAGCAGGTCGAACCCCATTTTAATAATAAACTGTATATAGGGATATCGAATCGGAGGGGGTCGGCCGTGAGCGAACGGTGGGCGTTGGCCCCGAAGTCGCGCTCGATATGAACACGCCTGTCATGGCCACCACAACGCACAAGTGGGACCTTTACCATTGTTAGAGGGACTCATGAGTACACCAGTCATCGTCGACGCCGTTCGAACGCCGTTCGGCAAGCGCGACGGCTCGTTCAGCGACACCCACCCACAGGACCTCGCAGCAGAACCACTGCACGCCCTTCGGGAGCGAAACGACTTCGACCCCGAAACCATCGAGGACGTCATCTACGGCTGTGTGACGCCGGTCGACGAACAGGGGCTCAACATCGGCCGACTGGCGCCGATGGTCGCCGGCTGGGGCGACGGCGTTCCCGGCGTCCAACTGAACCGGATGTGTGGCTCCGGCCAGCAGGCCATCAACTTCGCGGCCGGCCAAATCGCCGCGGGCCACCACGATGTCATCATCGCCGGTGGCGTCGAACACATGACGCGCGTGCCGATGGGGTCGGACGGTAACAGCGTCACGGACACCTACTTCGAGTACTTCGACGAACTGACCACACAGGGCGAGGGCGCCGAGCGCATCGCCGAGAACTACGGCTTCTCCCGGGAGTATCTCGACGAACTCGCCGCCGAGTCCCAATCGCGGTGGGGCGAGGCCGCCGAGGCCGGCCACTACGACGACCAGGTCGTCCCCGTCGAGACGGAGCTGGAAGACGACGCCGTCACCGTCCAAGAGGACGAACATCCCCGTCCCGGCACGACCGCCGAGAAACTCGCGAACCTGCCGCCGTCGTTCCGCAGTGCCGAGAACGGCTTCCACCACGCCGGTAACTCCTCGGGCATCGTCGACGGTGCGGGCGGGCTGCTCATCGCCAGCGAGGAAGCAGCCGAGGAACACGGCTGGGACCCGATGGCCCGCATCGTCGACAGCCACGTCGTCGGCGTCGACCCCGTCACGATGCTGACGGGCCCGATTCCGGCAACGCAGGAGATTCTCGAGCAGAACGACATGAGCATCGACGACATCGACCGCTTCGAGGTCAACGAGGCCTTCGCGGCAGTCGTCGCCGCCTGGCTCGAAGAAACGGGCGCCGACTGGGAGAAGACCAACGTCTGGGGCGGCGCCATCGCCCACGGTCACCCGCTGGGTGCGACCGGGTCCGCGCTCGTCGGCAAACTCCCCTACCAGCTCGAGGAGTGTGACGGCCGATACGGCCTCTCGACGATGTGTATCGGCTTCGGGCAGGGCATCGCGACCATCATCGAACGGCTGTAACGTCGATTCCGACCCGCATTTTATTGCCACCGTCCGCGTAGTGCGTGCGATGACCACCATCTCAGCCGAGGAGAACGACCTTCGCGAGCGTATCATGGAGTTTCTCCGCCGGAACTTCCCACAAATAGAGATGCACGGCGGCAGCGCGGCGATTCAGCAACTCGACGTGGAGACCGGTAGCGTCACCATCCGTCTCGGCGGCGCGTGTTCGGGATGTGGCGTCTCGCCGATGACGACGCAGGCGCTGAAGACGCGCCTCGTGAAAGAAATCCCCGAAATAACGCGGGTCGAGACCGAGACCGGAGACGGGGATGCCGGGACACCCCGGGGATTCGACGCCGACGACGTGCCATTCTGAGGGAGGCTTTTATTACCGGCCGCCGAGGGTCGAGTATGCAGGAAACGAGACGACAAGTCCTCGAAGCCGTCGGAGACGGTCCGGTCGGCGGGCCGGAACTGGCCGAACGGCTCGAAATCTCGCGGGCAGCGGTGTGGAAACACGTCGAAGCGCTCCGCGAGGATGGGTTCGAAATAGAGAGTCGAGACGACGGCTACGTTCTCACGTCCGTTCCGGAGTTCGGCGGTGCGGCCGTCGAGTTCGGTCTCGAGGCGCCCTTCGAGGTCGAGTACCACGATGCCCTCGGGAGTACGAACGACCGGGCCCGGGAGTTAGCGGCCGAGGGCCACGGCGATGTCGTCGTTCTCGCCGACGAACAGACCGGTGGCCGCGGCCGCCTCGAACGTGCGTGGTCGTCGCCGTCGGGCGGCATCTGGTTCAGCATCGTCTGTCGGCCCGACCTCACG
>JBMCDV010000032.1:0-9114 GCA_048618255.1 Natronomonas sp.
ACTTCGTCGTCCACGGCGCTACCCAGCCGGTTTTGGGTGCCTTCTCGGACAGCGTGGGACGGGACAGTGCCGCAGCCATCGCCTTCGGTATCGGCGTCGTCGGCTACGGCACGCTCGTCGCCGTTCCCGACGGCCCGGCGGTCTTCGCCGCCGTGCCGCTCGTCGGCGTCGCGATGTCGTGGGGCGCACCCGTCCAATCGCGGTTCATCGACAACCTCGGCGAAACCGAACGCGCCGCCGGGTTCGGCCTCGTCCGGACGGTGTACATGCTGCTCGGCGCACTCGGAAGCGTCGTCGTCGGCGGACTCGCCGATTTCACGAGTTGGACCGTCGCCTTCGGCCTGCTCGTCGTACTCCTGGCCGGGGAGTTCCTGCTCGCAGTCGGGCCGACCGTCCGAGGGCGACTCGCTCCGTCGGGGTGAGCGTTCGGCTTCCGTCGTGACGGCTAGGTTATTTATACGGGAGCGTGGAACGGCCCGGTATGCCTCCAGAGACGTACGACATCGCCGTCGTGGGGGGCGGAACGGCCGGCTGTTTCGCCGCCGCGGCCGCCGCCCGGGACGGACTCGATGTCGCCCTCCTCGAACGGAAATCCGAGTCCGAGGGTGGCCACATCGCCTGCGGCGACGCCATCAAGGGCACCAGTACGTTTCCCGACGTCATCGACCTCGAGTACCTCCGCGAGGAGTCGTTCACCAACGAGAACATCCGACGCGCTCGCTTCGAGAACCCGAAAACCGGCGAGAACCTCGACATCGGGTTCGGGGATTCGAGCGGCGCCGTCGTCGACCGGAAGCGCTACGGCGAAATCCTGCTGGAAGAGGCCGACCGCGCCGGCGCGGAGGTCCACTACGACACCGTCGTCCGGGATGTCGTCCAGAACGGTGCCGTCACGGGCGTGACCGCGACGACTCGCGGGTCGGTCCGGGAGTTCGAAGCCGATGTCGTCGTCGACGCTGCCGGGTCGCTGTCGCTGTTGCAGGACCGCGCGGACTTCGAGGGGACGACGTTCGACACCAACGTCAACTACCAGCAGTTCTGTTCGGCCTACCGCGAAATCGTCGAGGTGCCCGAACCCGTCGAGTGGCACGACGCCATCGTGTTCAAGCCGACGTCGGAACTCGGCTACCTCTGGTACTTCCCGCGGACCCCCACCGAAATCAACGTCGGATTGGGCTTTCAGATGAACAAACCGCCGATGAAACTCGTCGAGGAACTGAAACGCGACCTGCGGAACCGCCCGGAGTTCGAGGGTGCCACGGCGAAGGACAAACTCGGCGCCGCGTTGCCCACCCGTCGGCCCTACGACTCGGCGGTCGCACCGGGCTACATCGCCGTCGGCGACGCCGCCGGCCACGTCAACCCCTGTACCGGCGGCGGCATCCCCGGCGCGGCGAAAGCCGGCGTGTGGGCCGCCGAAGTCGCCGCCGACGCCATCGCCGACGGCGACACCTCCGAGCGCGCGCTCTGGGAGTACAACCACCGCGTCCAGACCGATTTCGGCAAGCGCTTCGCCGCGATGGACCTCTACAACATCTGGGGCGGCACCCACGACGTGGACGAACTCGTCGACATCGTCAGCGCGATGCCCGGCCAACAGCTCGTCGACGCCCTCGGGGCGGAGGGCACCACCTCGATGAGTTGGCCGCTGAAGATTCGTACCGCAATCGAGACGTTCGGCCACTGGCGGACGCTGTTCAGGGTGAAGAAGCTCAACGACCTCGCCGGCGAACTGAAGACCATCTACGACGACTACCCGACCACGCCCGACGGCTTCGCCGACTGGCAATCGCAACGGGACGACCTCATGGAGACGGTGTACGAGGTGACCGGGGCCGACCCCAAATACTGATCACTCGCCGTTTTCACGGGCCTCGAGGGGGCACACGAACCGTTCACTGACGGCACAACGCTTAGTTCGCCCCCGTGAGACGGACGGACACATGAGTCGCTACTTCGAATCCGCAGTCGACATCGCCGAGGGCGTCAACTCGGGGGAGTACGACCCCGTCGAAATCGTCGACCACTTCGTGGACCGAATCGGGGAGCGAAACGACGTGACCAACGCCTACGTGAACGTCGTCGCCGACGGCGCCCGAGAGCGTGCCCGCGAGGTGCGCGAACGCGTCGAAGACGGCGAGGACCTCCCGCTGGCCGGCGTCCCGCTGGCGATGAAGGACCTCTCGGAGACGAAAGCCGGCGTGCCGAACACGATGGGGCTGAAACCGCTCGAAGACAACGTCGCCGAGGAGACGAGCGTCACCATCCGACGGCTGGAGGAAGCCGGCGCCGTCGTCGTCGGGACGACGAACACGCCCGAACTCGGCCACACCGTCCGGACGGACAACATGCTACAGGGGCCGACGGGAACGCCGTTCGACCCCGAACGAAACGCCGGCGGCTCTTCGGGTGGCTCGGCGGCGGCGCTGGCCGACGGCCTCTGTGCGCTGGCGACCGGTTCGGACGTGGGCGGTTCCCTCCGAAATCCCGCGTCCTGTTGTGGCGTCGTCTCGGTGAAGCCGAGCCACGGCCTCGTCCCGCGCGGCAACCGGACGAACGGCTACCGCGGACACACCCCCGTCGGCGTGTTGGGGCCGATGGCCCGCGACGTCGAGAGCCTCGCAACGATGCTCGACGTGATAGCCGGACAGGACCGAATCGACCCCTTCAGCGTCCCGACGCCCGACGACTACCGCGGGGCCGTCGAGGCGGCGCCCGATGCGTCGGAACTCGCCATCGCCTACTCGCCGGACCTCGATATCTTCGCGGTCGACCCCCGCGTCGAGGAGGCAATCGAGTCGACGCTCTCGGACCTCGAATCGGCCGGTGGAACCGTCGAGGAGGTATCCCTCGATACGCCCTCGAAAGGAGACCTCACCCACGCCTACAGCGTCGCCGTGACGACGTTCTTCGCCACCTCGGTCGCCGAAATCGACGAGTCGCTGGGGATGGACCTCCTGGGCGACCACGCCGACGAGGTGCCCGTCGAGCTCCAGACGCTCGTCTCGATGGGCGAGAGCAACGACATCTCCGAATACACCACGGTCGACTTCCCCCGGACTGACCTGTATCACGCCGTCGAAGACGCCCTGGGGGAGTACGACGCTCTCGTGTGTCCGACGCTCGCGACGCCGCCGCTGACCCACGACGAACCGATGCCGACCGAAATCGGTGGCGAATCCACGAGCGGCATGCCCACAGACTGGACGATGGCGTGGCCGTTCAACATGACCGGCCACCCGGTCGTGAACGTCCCCGCCGACACCGCGGAGGGACTCCCCGTCGGTATGCAAGTGGTCGGCGAACCGTACTCGGAGGCGCGACTCCTCGGCGTCGCGGCGGCCCTCGAAGAAGCGAGTCCGTGGAGTTATCCGGGCGCCTGAGTCGATTCAGTCGTCGGCGGCGGCCGCGTCCCCGCCGTCGGCGTCAGCGGCGGCGTCCTCGATGCTCGGCGGGTACTTCCCGCGGTCGAGTTTCAAATCCGACAGCGGCCGCGCCATACACGTCAACGCGTACTCCTCGGCTTCCTCGTCGGTGAGACCACGGGCGGCCGGTTGGGTGACATCGCCCGCTTCGATTTTCGCCGAACACGCCAGACACATCCCGACACGGCAGGAGTACTCCTGTGCGATGCCCTCGTCGATGCATCGCTTCAGGATGGTTTCCTTGTCGGAGACGGTAATCTCCTCGCCCGTCCCGACGAACTCGACGGTGTAGTCGGTCATGCCCGCCCGTAGGGCGAAGTTCGTGAAAACTCTTTACCAAGACGGTCCACCGCCTGGGCCGGTTACTCCGTTCGCGTATCCGACGGCGGCCGACGCTTCAGTCGTTCGCCCGAATCGAGATACTGTACCAACTCCGGGACGGCAATCGGTTCGTATCCGAGGAGTTCGACGGAGACGTTCACGCGCCGAGCCGTCGGGTCGATGAAGGGGTACGTTTCGGGGCGGATGTCGTGGTGGTGTCCGTGCACCACCCATCCGTCGAAGTCGGGGGGCGCCGCCTCGGGGTCGTGAACGCAGTAGAACTGACGGCCGTCGGCCTCGAACTCGAAGGCCGATCGTGTGGCGACGGCGTAGCCGCGGCGAACGCCGGAATCGTGGTCGCCGGCGACGAACGTTATGTGGCCGTTCAGTCGGCCGAGCCACCGCCGGACCGTCGTCGGCTCCGACGGTTCCGCGAAGTCGCCGACGAATATCACCTCGTCGTCCGACTCGACGACGCGGTTCCAGTTCTCCGTGAGCGTCCGATTCATCTCGGCGGCGGAGGCGAAGGGGCGGTCGGTGTAGGACAGCACTTCCTCGTCGTCGAAGTGCGTATCCGAAAGGAGATACCGGGTCACAGCTCTCGTTGTCTGCCCTTCGGCATCTGCGAACGCAGTTCGTCGTACAGGTATAGGCCGACGCCGATTGGTTCGACCGCCCCCGCGATTTCGTGGGCGGCGATGAGATACCCCCAGTCGCCGTCCCAGTCGGGGTCGGTGTCCTCGCCGCGGAGGAATGCTCGGGCGTCGACTGCGTCGAGAACGACGACGTTCTTCGTCGCCTCGCGACCGAACCGCTGGACGGCGTCGGTCGTCGGCTTCCAGTGTTCCTGTCGCGTCCGCAGGAACGTCATCCCGAGACCCTCCACATCGGCGGGCGATTCGAGGTCCGAAGCGAACGCCCACACCTTTCCGGCGCCCTTCTCCCAGAAGGTGTAGTTCTCGAAGGTATCGGGGTCGAGGCCAAACCGGTCGACCCACCACTCGACGACCGCCTCGCGGGTCGCCCGGCCCTCGTCGTCGCGCTCGTCTTCGGTCGCCGGCAGGCGGTCGAACACCTGTCCGTCGTTCGCAGTCATGTGCCCACCTCCAGTTTCGCACAGAAGAACCCGCCCGTGTCGTTGTGATGGGGGTAGATGCGCTTGGCTCGCCGCATCGAGTCGTCGTAGGTGTCGCCGTCCCACTCGGTGATACCGGGGGCGTGGTCGAGGTCGAGGTCGTACTCGACGAGTCGGCAGTCGTACTCCTCGAGGGCGTACTGGAGGACCGCCTCGTTCTCCTCGGGGGCGAAGGTACACGTCGAGTAGACGACGGTGCCACCCTCGCGGGTGATTTCGAGCGACCGGCCGAGAATCGCCTTCTGGACGCCCGAGATTCCCTCGATGTGGTCCAGCGACCAGTCGTCGACGGCGTCGGGGTTCTTCCGAATCGTCCCCTCACACGAGCAGGGAACGTCGACGAGCGTCCGGTCGAACGGTTCGTCGGAGAACGGTTTCAAAGAGAAGTTCCGGGCGTCGGCTCTGGTGACGACGAGGTTCGATACCCCGCAGCGCTCTGCGTTCGACCGCAGCGCCGACAGTCGCCCGAGGTTGTTGTCGTTGCCGACGAGCAGGCCGCAGTCGTCCATCAGCGCGGCGAGTTGGGTCGTCTTGCTCCCCGGCGCGGCACAGCAATCGAGGACGCGCTCGCCGGGTTGGGGGTCGACCGCAAGCGCCGGCACCGCCGACACCTCCTCTTGGCCGTACACCCAGCCGTGGACGAACGGCCACGTGTTGCCCGGCTTCACGTCGTCGTCGAGTCGAAAGAGGCCGTCGTGCCAGCCGACGCCCTCGTAGCCGACGCCCGCCTCCTCGAACGCCCGGCGGACGCGATCGGGCGTCGCCTTGATGTCGTTGACGCGGACGACCGACGGCAGCGGTCGCTCGCAGGCCGCATGAAACGCCGCCGAATCGTCGACGAGCGAGTCGTATCTGGCGAGCGGGTCCATATCCGCCGTGAGACGCCCGCGGGTTTGTCGGTGTCGGTTCCGAGCCATCGGGTCACTCCCGGCGGCCAGTATTAAGACGCCACCGGACGTTCGGTACGGTATGGCACACGTTCAGGTCGAAGCCGAAGACATCGAGTTGGATTCGCCAACGTTGGTCGAGGGGCTTCCGGGAGCCGGTCTCGTCGGCAAAATCGCCGCCGACCACCTCGTCGAGGAGTTCGAGATGACCTACTACGCCGCCCTCCACTGCGACGGACTGCCGAAGGTCGCCGTCTATCGGGGCGAGAGCTCCGACGTCCGTCCGCCCGTCCGCCTGTATGCTGACGAGGAACGCGACCTCGTCGTCCTCCAGAGCGACGTACCCGTCTCGCCGACCCAATCCTCGGAGTTCGCGGGCTGTGTCACGGGCTGGATAGACGAACACGACGTACTCCCGCTGTATCTCAGCGGCCTCGGCGAGGAGAAGGACGGCGTCCCCGAGATGTACGGCGTCGCGACCGGCGAGGCGGACAGCATACTCGACGAGGAGGGTATCGTCCCGCCGCGGGAGAGCGGCCTCGTCAGCGGCCCGACCGGCGCCTTGCTCCACCGCGCCGGCGAGGCCGGCCTCGATTCGGTCGGCCTCATCGTCCAGACCGAACCGCAGTTCCCCGACCCGGAATCCGCCCGCGTCCTGCTCGAACACGGCATCGGCCCCATCGCCGACATCGAGGTCGACACCGACGCCCTGTTGGAGCGTGCCGACGAGATACAGGAGGCCCGCAAACAACTCGCCGAGCGACTGCAGGACGCCGACCGCGACGAGAGCACGCAAGCCCAGTCGATTCGCGGGTTCCAGTAGCGGAACTGCGCCGGAACTATTATTGCCGGTGTATGACAACACACCACAATGTCATCGACACGAAACGACGTGTCGGCCGACTGGCCGCTCATATCCTCCGTCGACGCCGTGAATCGAGTGCGCCGTCGAATCGACGCAATCCGAATACGAGAACACCTCCGGCGGACCGAGACGGCGCTCCGAGACGCCGAACACGACCACCTCACGCCCACCCAACGCCGCCGCCGCGAACGACACATCGACCGACTGGCGGCGTACCGACGCCGCGGCGAGTTCCCGACGAACCGAACCGAGACCGAACGAACGCCGCTGTTCGTCGGCTCCGACGGCATGCCCTGTGCCGTGGCGTATCTCTTGCTCGAAGCCGGCCGTGAGGACCTCGTCGAATCGGTACTCGCCGAGAACCCGACGGTCCGAATCGAGGCCCTCCCCGAGGACCACCCAGTCGTCGAGTGGCTCGAAGCCAACGGCCTGACGAAGGCCGAAGCCGCACGCATCCAACCGGCCTACCCCGAGGGCGTCCAGTTCGCGACGACGTGTGGCCCGGTGCCCTGCTGGCTGGCCGGAACCTTCGTCGCGCTCGTCGGGACGGCCGTCTTCGCCGCCTCCGAGTACGTCGGCTATCGGCTCGCAAGCGAGGCCTTCCCCGATAACGCGCTCAAGCGGAAGGGCGTCCTCGGCTACCTGACCGTCCTGAACCTCTTTCTGGCACCGCTTTTCGCCCTGGTGCTGTTCGCGCTGTTCCCATGATGGGGCCGCGAAGACGGCTGTTGGCGTACGCCGCGGCCCTGACGTTCGCGGTCGGTGTCGCCGGGGGAACGGTCGCCTCCATGACGGTGTTCGTGCCAATTGACGAGTCGGTGTCACTCATCGAGGCGCGAATCGGGTCGATGCTGGTGAAGGCGTTGCTCCTCGTGGCGACGCTGTTGTACGTCGCCGCTCCGTTCGCAATCGCGGAGGTTCGGACACGCGAAAGCGGGAACCGTGTGTATCACATCGCTGCCGCCGTCACGGGAATCGTCGTGACAGTGCCCGTGGTGCTGGTAATCCTAATTGCCCTCGAATCATTCGTTTTCGGGATTGTCAGTCCCGTTTTACTCCTCGGAGCCGTTGCGGGAATTACGGCCGTTTCCGTGGGGATTACACTCTCATATCGTTTTCACATGGGAGACAACGGAACATCGCCCTTCGTCCAGTTAGTCGCGCTCAATCTCGTCGTGGCTACCGTTTTCGTCGTTGGGTTCCTTGGCGTCACCCCCTTCGGAGCGGTCTTCGCCGACGAGTATACCGAACAGCGGAGCGGCGGAGGTCCGAACGCGAAGTTCGTCGGCGAGGAACGACCGGCCGACGGGAACGCGAGCGTTCTCACACTCACCCACGACGGCGGCGACCCTATTTCTCCCGAGAACCTCGGTGTCCGAGGCGAGGGCTTCGCCACGGTCGAGGGCGTCGACCAGACCGAACCCGGACCGTGGCAGGGGTCGGTAAGCGGGGAGCGACCGCGGCGTGGCGGTGCGGCAGTCGTCTCGGGCGATTCAATCGAGATAGGTGTGACCGACGACTGTGATGTGAGTTTAGTCTACTTCGACGACGAGTATGCATACACTATCGCCTACCACGACTGCGCCGAGTCGTGACCGATACGAAAACCTATCCGGCAGGCCGAACGATTTCCGATATGCCGCCGATTCACGACAGCCAGCGGGTCGCGGTCATCGCCGACTCCCAGAACCTCTATCACACCGCCCACAGCCTCTACTCCCGGAACCTCGATTACACCGAACTGCTCGACGCCGCCGTCGACGACCGGGAACTCGTCCGCGCCATCGCCTACGTCATCCGTGCGGACTCCCCCAGCGAAGAGGAGTTCTTCGACGCGCTCCTCGACATCGGCTTCGAGACGAAAATCAAGGACATCAAGACCTTCGCCGACGGCTCGAAGAAGGCCAACTGGGATTTGGGGATGTGTCTCGATTCGGTGACGCTCGCGCCGAAAGTCGACGTGGTCGTGCTGTGCAGCGGCGACGGCGACTTCGCGCGGTTGTGTACCCACCTGCGCCACGAGGGCGTCCGCACCGAGGTGTTCGGCTTCGGCTCCTCGACGGCCGAGGAACTCCGGGACGCCGCAGACTCGTTCGTCGACATGAGCGAAGACGAAGAGCGGTTCCTCCTCTAACGGGGCGAGAGAACGGCAAAACAGCGAGACGTTCGGCGTTAGGTAGCGTCGATTACAGCTTGCCGGCCTTCTGCAGCTTCATCAGGTCCTCGGTGTCGAGGGTTTCGCCTTCCTTGAACTTCTGGTAGATTTCCTCGGCTTCCTCCTTTGCGGCCTCGCGCTTCTCCTCGCGCTCGCCCTTGCGCTCCTGTTCTTCTTCCTTGTCGAGTTCGCGCAGGCGCTTCTGGACGCGGACGAAGTCCTCGTGGTGGCGGTCGGCGGCCTCCTGGGCGTCGACGAACTTCTCGTGCCACTCGTCGGCCTCGTCGCGGATGTCGTCGGCCTCGCGGTAGGCCTCGATCATCTGG
>JBMCDV010000033.1:0-9050 GCA_048618255.1 Natronomonas sp.
ACGTGGAGGCGTTCAAGCCCGACGACGCGCCGTTCGACGCCATCACCGACGCCGTTCCCGCCGACGAATACGTCATGGTCGGCGACAACGTGAGCTACGACATCCGACCGGCCGCCGAGCGAGGCTACCGGACGGTGTTCGTCGGCGATGCGGCCGACGCCGAAGGGCTCGCCGACCACCGTGTCTCGGACCCATCGGACCTCGCGAAGATGCCGACCGTGATGCGGCTCTGACGCGGCCGCTGCTTCTCCCGTGTTCAGACACGGAGCCGTCGACTGTGGTTTTACAAATAGGCTCTGCGTACTGTCGGTGAGGAATGGGGGTGTGGTTCCGGCCGTCGACGGCCTGTGATGATACCGAGAGCGAACGCTACGACGACCGTGCAGTCGCGCCGGCAATCGGGATAATCCTCCTCGTCGGTATCGTTCTCGTCCTCGCTGCGAGTACGGGCGCGTTCGTCTTCGACGAACGAAACCAACCCGAAGAGACCCCACCAGTGGCGGTCTTCGACTTCGAGTACCAGGCCGGTGATAGCCGGTCGGGCGACGAACTCACGGTGACGCACGTTCGCGGTGATACGATTGCGGGCGAACGGCTCGACCTCCGGGTTCGGAACGCTACGTATACACAAACGCCGTACGAAGCGGACGCCTCACGGAAATCATCGACATCGTTCTTCCAGACGGAGTCTGTCACCGCGGGTGAGTCGACAACGGTGACGACCGACGATTTCCAACGCGGCGTCGGAATCGGATTCATCGGGGACCAGGACTTCGACCTCTCGCAGGCGGAGGTCTGTGTCATCTGGCGGACGGATGGGGGCCGTTCGGAGATACTGAAGTGCTGGCGTGGTCCCGATACGGAGGGCGTCGTCGAGTAGCCCCCGGAATACGGAAATCGGTACACCGCTGTAGCGATTCGATGCCGACCGACTTTTGACCGTCGGCGGTGACCCCGCCACATGGCAAAACAGCCGCATCTGCTCGTCGAGGAGGGCGACCTCGCCGACATCGCGCTCGTCCCCGGCGACCCCGGCCGCGTCGACCGCATCGCCGATTTGTGTGACGACAGCGAGACTATCGCCGAGAACCGCGAGTACAAGGTCGTGAACGCGACCTACGAAGGGCGGGACCTTACCATCTGTTCGACCGGAATCGGGTCGCCGTCGGCGGCCATCGCCGTCGAGGAACTCGCCGCCGTCGGCGTCGAGACGTTCATCCGGGTCGGCACCACCGGCGCGCTCCAGTCCGACATCGAAATCGGTGACATGGTCGTCGCCACCGGCGCCGCCAAAGACGAGGGGACGACGAAGCGCTACGAGGCCGTCGAGGTCCCGGCCGTCGCCGATTACGAGACGCTGTCGACGCTGGTCGACTCGGCCGAACGACGACAGGCGCCGGTCCACGTCGGCCCCATCGCCACCGACGACGCGTTCTACGCCGAAACCGACGCCTACGTCGAGGCGTGGAACGCCGCCGGCCTGCTGTGTGTCGAGATGGAGGCCGCCGCGCTGTTCACGCTTGCCCGCCGGAAGGGACTGGCCGCCGGCGCCATCTGTACCGTCGACGGCAACCTCGTCGAGGGCACTCAGAAGGGCGAAACAGATGACGAGGAACTGCCCGAGAAGGCAAAGGACAACGTCGGCCGGGCCATCCGCATCGCGCTGGACGCCGCCACCGAGTTGTAGCGTCGGCCGGGTTTCGTCGAGCCTCGAAGCGCTCGAACCCGCGATAGAAACGCCTTTCCGGATTCACGGATTCGGTTTCGGTAATGACCAGCGTCAAGGAGTTCCGCGTCGAGGAGCCCGCGAGTGTAGACTCGCTCGGGCGCGGTGCCTTCGTCTTCACCGACGACTACTCGGTGTTCGACTGGGGGAAGATGCCCGATTCGATTCCGAACAAGGGCGCCTCGCTGTGTGCGATGGGCGCGGCGAACTTCGAGTTACTCGAATCCGCGGGCATTCCGACCCACTACCGTGGCGTCGTCAACGGGGCCGACGTGGTGCCACTCGAGGATGTCGTCACCCCGCCGCGGGAGATGGCTATCGATTTGACACAGGTACCGAACCTCCCCCACGAAGGACGGGAGTACGATTACACGGCGTTTCACGAGGCCGCCGGCGAGAACTACCTGATTCCGCTGGAAATCGTCTTCCGGAACACGGTTCCGGTGGGGTCGTCGCTGCGCGGTCGTGCCGCTCCCGAGGAGTTCGGTCTCGACTACGCCGAGTGGCCCGACGAGCCGGTCGACCTTCCCGAGCCGGTCGTCGAGTTCTCGACGAAGTACGAGGAGTCCGACCGCTATCTCTCCCGGGACAACGCCGACTACATCGCCGGGAAGGCCAATATCGACGACCTCGAATCGCTCGCCCGCGAGGTAAACGACCTCGTCACCGAACAGGCCGCGGAGGCGGGGCTGAAACACGAGGACGGCAAGATCGAGTGTCTGTACTTCGACGGCGAGATTCGTGTCGCCGACGTGGTCGGAACGTTCGACGAGAACCGGTTTTCCTTCGACGGTCAACAGCTCTCGAAGGAGGTCGTCCGGCAGTACCACAAACGGACCCAACCGGAGTGGGTCGAGGCCGTCGACGCTGCCAAGGCTGAGGCGAAAGCCGAGGGCGTCGCCGACTGGCGCGAGCTGTGTGAACGCGACCCCGAACCGCTTTCGGGCCACGTCGTCGATGCGGTCCGTGACATGTACACCGCCGGCACGAACGCCTACATCGGCCGGGAGCTGTTCGACGCGCCGTCGCTGTCCGAGGCTGTCGAGACGATTCGAACGCTCTGAAACCGCTTGAACCCACGCATCGAAACCCACGAGATTTTTATCCTCCGACGCAGAATCGCCGGCTATGTTCCCCCTACAGACGATTTCGGACCCGGCGATGGCGGTGGTCGTCCTGACTGTCGTCATGACGCTCGTAGTCTTCCTCGCGTTCATCTGGGCGTACGGGAAGATTCGAGAACCACCGGAAGAAATCGAGGACCACGAAGGCGGCAACGGACACGGCGCCTGACGCCGTAGCGACGACTCGCGGTTTTTGACGCCGAAAGGGACAGACGCGGAGTCGACGGGCAGGCGCCCGCGGCCCGGTTGTGTTGATGCCCACGGTGTGACCGGTGCCGTCCGCTGCGCGAGGGGTGAATCACTCGACCGACTCGCGCTATCGTTTTAGGCGAACCTAAAACACAAAAAGCTATCGACTCCGGACTACTCTTCGCTTCGAGAGACGACGCTGCCGAGGCCGTCGACGGGGCGGTCGGCCAGCATGTCGTCGACGGCGTTCGGTAGGCCGAACTGGTAGCCTTCGGCGTCAACGTCGTCTCGGAGTTCCGTCCGGCCGTGATACACCGAAATGGCGCTGTCGAGGTGCAGTTGAACGGCCTGCAAAAGCGCCTCGGCCTCCAGCGGTTGGCCGCGCCGCTCGATTTCCTCGACGTTCGCACCCGCGGGGACGTTGAACGCTCGCTGGGTGATAATGGGACCCTGGTCCAAATCCGTCGTCACGTAGTGGGCGGTCACGCCGGCGATGCGGACGCCCTCCTCCCGCGCCTGGCGGTAGGCCTCGGCGCCGGGAAACGCCGGGAGAAGCGAAGGGTGGATGTTGATGATACGGTCTTCGTACCGGAAGACGACGTTGGGGCTGAGGATGCGCATGTACCGCGCCAACACGATGAGGTCGGTGTCGTACTCCGCCAGGATGTCGAGCAGTTCGGCCTCGTCGGGGTTGCCCTTCTCGTCGCCGATGTCGTGGAAGTCGACGCCGTAGTGGTCCGCCAGCGGTTCGAGGTCGTCGTGGTTGCCGACGATGACGCTGATTTCGGCGCCCAACTTCCCGTCGGCCCACGCCTCGAACAGCGCCTCCAGACAGTGGGACTCCTTCGTGACCAACACCGCGATGGTTCGGGTTTCGCGGTCGGCCGGGAACCGAACCTGGATGTCCATATCCAGGTCCTCGCCGAGGTCGTGTAACGCCTCGCGGAGCTCTTCTTTCTCCGTCGTCATCTCGGCAGTGTCGACGTGCATCGTCATCCGGAAGACCCCGTCCCGGACAGCCTGGTCGAGGTCCTCGATGTTGATATCGCGCTCGAACAGAAGCGTCGTCACGCGAGCGATGAGACCGGTCTTGTCGTCGCCGACGACCGTAATCTCGGTGTACTCGCGGGTCACGCGCGATACCTCCACGTGGTGGCGGCGGTCATATTATCGCCTGAGAGGCGGGTTCTCAAAAGGGCGACGTTCCGTACGTGTGCTCCGGTCGACGCCGGTTGTGGCGAGCCGGCGGTCGTCTCAGCGGCATAAGAATGCACGAACGTGCATACCAGTTCGGATACACAACCGTTTTCACGCACGAACACGCCCCTTCGCGTATGACCGCCTACACCGCGACCGTCACCGTCCGGCTGAAGCGGGGCGTCCTCGACCCCGAGGCCGAAACGACCCAACAGGCGCTGGAACGTCTCGGGTTCGACCTCGAAGACCTCCGGTCTGCCGACCGCTTCGAGGTCGACCTCGACGCCGCTGACGCCGACGACGCCGAGGCCCGCGCCACCGAGATGGCCGAACGCCTGCTGGCGAACCCGACCATCCACGACTACACCGTCGAGGTCGCCGAAGCGTAGATGACCGTTTCGATAATCAGGTTCGGCGGGTCGAACTGCGACCGCGACGCCCTCCGTGCGCTGGAGTATCTCGGCATCGACGCCGAAATCGTCTGGCACGACGACGGCCTCCCGGCGGACACGTCGGGCATCGTCATTCCCGGTGGGTTCTCCTACGGCGACTACCTCCGGGCCGGCGCGATGGCCGCCCGTGCGCCTATCATGGACGAAATCCGGGCAGCGGCCGAGGAGGGGACGCCCGTCCTCGGCGTCTGCAACGGCGCCCAAATCGGCTCCGAAGGCGGGCTGACGCCCGGCGCGTTCACGACCAACCGGAGCGCGCGGTTCCAGTGTGAACCCGTCTACTTGCGCGTCGAGAACGCCGAGACGCCGTGGACCGAGGCCTTCGAGGAAGGCGACGTCATCGAGGTTCCCATCGCCCACGGCGAGGGCCGATTCGAACTCCCCGACGACCACCTCGAAACGCTGAACGACGAGGACCGCGTCTTGTTCCGCTACTGTGACGCCGACGGCAACGTCACCGACGAGGCCAATCCGAACGGGTCGAAGGAGAACGTCGCGGGCGTCCTCGGCGCCGACGACAACGTCGCCGTGTTGATGCCCCACCCCGAGCGGGCGTCGCTTCCCGACATCGGACCGACGGACGGACAGGGCGTCCTCCGCGGGTTCCAGTAAGTACTGCTCAGTTGCATACAGCGCTGGTATCGCCCGAGCGGGGGCCGGATGCAACGGCCTCGAGCGAACCAAGACCACCGGCTCGCAGTTCAACTACGGCCAACAGACGACCTACGATATTATCGTCTACAACCCCACCAGACACCAGTGTGACGGCCGAATCAGAGTGAGCGACGACCTGCCCGATGGGATACCGTTCGTCGCTCACTCGTGTCACTCGGGCTGTCCGTCGCCAGCAGGGTATGCAGACAAACCGCGTAAGTTTCGACGGCTCCGTCGAAATCCGTCGGTTTCGATAGGATTCCGTGTTGAACACAGTGTTTCTCGTATGAATGGGTCATCAATCGTTGGTGGGTTCCGTTCGGTCAGGACGTGGGTTCAAGTGCCGCGCCCAGGTGTACCGGGTATGAACCGTCGCCATTTCCTCGCTGCCGTGGGCGCTGGGTCGCTGGCGGGCTGTACGGGTCAGTTCGGTGATGAGGAGAACAGCCGTCTCGACCTCACCGTTCAGAACGACCGCGCTGACCCGATTACCGTCCGCGTCGAAGTTGTCGATAGCGAGGGGACGACTTACGAAGACGAATCCGACCAGCTCGACAGCGGGGTGGGTCGCGCCTTCGAGGTTATCGGCGGCCGCGAGGGACGGCACGAGGTGACCGTCTCCGGCGGTGATTTCCGCGGGCAACTCGCGTGGAACGCTGCCGCGTGCCGGCTCTTCGACGGACGAATCAGGGTGACCAATGAACTCGTCGAGGTGGCTGGCGAGTGTGTCGACCAACGGTGAACAGGTCGGTAACAGGTCCGAGCGGAACGGCGCTTCAGGCGTCGTACTGCATACGCCCCCTATATGCAGCGCGGCGAATCGAATCCATCTCCCGCTGAGGGGTCAACAGCGCCGCGATTACCTGACCAGCGGCTGGTTGTACGTCGTCTCCTCGCCCATCACGTACTCCCAGGTCGCCTCGCACTCACAGGACACTTCCTCGAACACCGAGGGGTCCTGTCGGCGGTCGAAGTCCTTGATGGCCCGCTGGACGAGGTCGTCACACTCCCCGCAGTTGTGCGGGCCGCGGTCCGACCCGTGGCCGACCGGGTCTGAGACGACGATGGCGTCGGTTTGGGCTGTCGATTCGAGCACCTCACACACCGACCACAGCCACGGCGGCCGGTAGCCGCCGTCGTGGAACAGCTCCTCGACCATGGTGTAGCGCTGGACGTTACAGGGGTTCATCGAGACGGTGTGACACCCCTCGACGGCACTACAGCGCCGGACGGAGCGCTTCATGTCTTCGACGGCGTCGGATTCGGCGAGGAACGGCGGCTTCATCAGTAGATACGCCTTGACGCCGGCACCTGCCGCCAGGGCCTCCTCGCAGGCGGCCTCGAACTCCGAGAAGTCGAAGTACTTGTTGACGGCGTCGTGGCGGACGCGGTCGGTCGCGGTTTCGAGTCCGATCGCCACGTCGGTTTCCAGTCCCTGTTCGGTGAAGTCACCCAACTTCTCGCGGTCGACGAAATCGGGGAGGGACTCGACGACGATTCGGTCCCGGTCCGCGAAGGTTTCGGCGATAGCGCGCCGGGTTTCGGCGGGAACTTCCCGCTCGTCGAGGAACGACCCGGAGGTGTAGATTTTGATGAGGGCCGCCGTTTCGCCGTCGGCGTTTTCGGCCTCGTGGTCCAGACAGTGCTGAATCTGGGTCATCAGGTTCTCGTGGCCGACGCTGCCGCCCTCGACGCTCTCGGCGACGTAGCCACACATCGTACAGCCACCGGCGCGGGCCCAGCGACAGCCGCCGGTGTTGAGAATGATGGTGAGCGACTGGACGACGCCGTCGGGGGTGTTGTCCTCGTCGAGCCACACCCGCGTCGGCTCGGTGGGGTCGTACGTCGCGTCGTTGCGGCCCCGTATCTCCCGCATCACTTCGTTGTGTGCGTCCATTCCCCGACCCTGTTCGTGTGCGTCGGGACTCGGCTGACTCATTGGCGGGCGTAGCCGACGCGCGCCTAAAGCGGTGTCGTCTGTGGCGCGGGGCTACCGCTCGGCGCCGAACCACGGGGCTACCAGCCACCACAGCGCCGCCCCGACGGTCGCGCCGCCGGCGTTGACGAGCGCGTCGAAGGCACTCATCGTCCGATAGGCGAGAAATCCCTGAACCACCTCCACACCGGCCCCGTACAGCACCGAGGCCGTGGCCGCGAGAAAAAGCGCCCGGCGGTCGGCGGCCAACAGCGCGTAGCCGACCGCGCCCGCAAAGCCCGCGTAGGCGACGACGTGGAGGTACACCGTCACGCCGACGCCGAACAGCGTTTCCGGGGTGCCTTCGCCGGGATTCAACACGGACGCATACAGTATGACGACGGCACACGCGAACACGCCGGCGTACCGCAGCGACCGCGGTGCGGGTGGCAACGAAGTGGTCACGGCGGTAGGTGTCCGCCCTCGGACTTCAACGGCGCGGTCCGACTCAGAACGGCAGCGGCGTTCCGAAGTAGCCGGCGGTCAAGCGGATGCCGAGATACACCGCGAGAACGCCACCGACCGCGAGAGACCCGCTTCGGCCGGCGTAACGCAGTGTCACGTCGTCCGTGCCGGCGTCGATAACCCGGTCGGCGGCGAGGGTCCCGCCGTCATCGACCTCGCCGAGGACGGTCAGTTCCCGGCCCTCGGCGGCGACGGCCTCCTCGTATCTGTATCGGTCGCCGCCGATGGACGACCGGAGGTTCGAGCCTATTTCGCCGGGTTGGGCGGCGTCGGCGTCGTACACCTGCTGACGGCCACCGTACAACTCGACGTGCGCCCCTCGGGGGTCGACGGTTACCGGTCCCGTGCCGTCGTCGAGGGTGAACGGAGCGCCGCCGGAGCCGACCTGGTCGGTCTGCCAGCCCGCGTCCCCCACTTCCCAGCCGAGTTCCAGCGACCACGTCCAACAGGCCGCCTCGCGGTCGAATACGGGCGACGTTCCGTGTGTCTCGTCGACGAGCCCCGTAACTGCGATTCGTTTCGTCCCCGCTCGGTGAGCGACGTCACCGGTGTTGGCCGCCGCCGCCCGCACCAACCGGAGGGCGACGAGTCCGTTGTCGACGGCGATGGCGAGGGCGCCACAACCGACGACGAGCGGGGCGACGTTTACCAACAGGGCGAACCCATCTCCCCGGCCGCCGAACCCCTCCGGCACCGACCCGTACAGAGCGATGACGCCGGCCACGACGACGCCGAGAAATCCGGCGGTCATGTACCACTTCGTCGGCGTGCCGGTCCGCTGTTCGATGGGGTCGCCACCGGACTCGGCCTCGTAGTACCCCGCGGCGGCGAACACCGCGACGAACAGGAGGACGACACCGAAGACGTACCACTCCACCAGCGCGGCCATACCACCCGTCCGACCCCGACTGACAAAATACTCCCCGGGAACGCCGCCCGGAACCGCGGTGTGTAATTACCGTAACCGGTTGTGGTTATCTTACTGTGGCAAGTATTACACCGGTTGCGAACCACTAGCAAGTGTAACACGTTACTATGACAGATTTAGGCGGTTTCCACGACAACGTAGCTCGGGTCGACCTCTCGGAAGGGAGCGTCGACTACGAGAGCATCGACCAAGAGGACGCGGAGAAGTACATCGGCGCACGCGGCCTGGGTGTCAAGTACGTCTTCGAGCAAGGACCCGACGTAGACCCCGAAGGCCCCGAGAACCTGCTGGCGTTCATGAACGGCCCGCTCACCGGCACACAGGTGACGATGAGCGGCCG
>JBMCDV010000034.1:0-8766 GCA_048618255.1 Natronomonas sp.
CCGCGAGGGCGATCCCCTGGGCGATCTTCGGCGTGCCGGCCTCGAACTTCCAGGGCAGTTCGTTCCACGTCGCGTCCTCGAAGGTGACCTTCAGTATCATGTCGCCGCCGTAGAGGTACGGCTCCATCGCCTCGAGGATGTGCTCCTTTCCATAGAGGACGCCGATGCCGGTCGGTCCAGCCATCTTGTGTCCGGAGAAGGCGAGGAAGTCGGCGTCCAACTCCTCGACGTCGACGGGACGGTTCGGGACCGACTGGGCGGCGTCGACGAACATGTAGGCGCCGTGGTCGTGGGCGATGTCGGCCAGTTCGGAGACGGGGTTGATAGTGCCGAGGGTGTTGGAGACGTGGACGGCCGAGACCATCGCCGTGTCGTCGGTGATGAGTTCGCGGGCGGCGTCCATATCCAGCCGCCCCGCCTCGGTGATGGGGATGTACTTGCAGTCGGCGCCCGTACGCTTGGCTATCTGTTGCCACGTCACCAGCGAGGCGTGGTGTTCCATCTCCGTGAGCACCACTTCGTCGCCGGGGCCGAGTTCGTTCAACCCCCACGCGTAGGCGACGAGATTCATCGCCTCGGTGGTGTTCTTCGTGAACACGATTTCCTCGCGGCCGGCAGCGCCGATGAACTCCGCGACGCGGTCGTGGGCCTCCTCGTAGGCGATGGAGGCCTCCTGGCTCAGTTGGTGGATGCCTCGGTGGACGTTGGCGTTGTAGTTGCGGTAGTAGTCGGTGATGGCTCCGATGACCTGCTCGGGGGTCTGTGTCGTCGCCGCGTTGTCGAGATAGACGAGGTCCGTCCCGTTGACCTTCCGCTGCAGAATCGGGAAGTCCTCGCGGAGGCCCTCGACGTCGAGTGGCTCGACCTGTTGGCTCATTACCGGGTAAAACGGGTTGGAGGCTGGTTACTCCTTCGGTCCGACGGACCGCTATGTGGGGATTGAAGATACAGAAGGCGAATGATGAGGTGGATGCGTCTCTCGCTCTCCGGTCGGACATCGACCGCTCTCGTCTGCGGCTTCGGGGCCTCTCTCGCGGTCGTCCACGCCTACCACGCCCTCTCACACGAGACGATGGCCTCCGGGACCGTTCTCGGCGCCGTCGTCCCGTTCGGCCTCGCGGTCGCGATTGCGGCCCTCCCCCTCGCGCTGTATCGGGGCGACCGCGACGCGGCCCCGACCGTGGCGGCGTGGGTCCTCCTCGGTGCGGCCACCCTCGGCGTCGTCGCGACCGCCGTCGTCGCCCATCAGTTCGTCCAGGGCGTCCTCGTCGACGAGGCGCTGTTCGTCGTCGCGGCATCAGCCACGGGCGGCGGATTCCTGGGTGCCCTCGCCGGACGATACGACGCACAGACCCGGCGGCGTGCCGACCTCGTCGAGTCGCTCCAGCAGGCGACGACGGACCTCTCGTCGGCGACGACACAACAGGAGGTGTGTGAACGGGCCGTCGAAATCGCCAATCGAGTCCTCGATTTGCCCGTCACCGGCGTGTGGCTCTACGACGACGAGGCCGACGCGCTCGCCCCCGCGGCCGTCGCCAACCCAGGTCAGGAACTGTTCGAGAACCCCCCGACGTACGCTCCTGGAGGGAGCCTCTCGTGGCAGGTCTTCGAATCCGGCGAGATGGCTGTTTACGACGACGTTCGGTCCACCGACGGAGTTCACAACCCCGACACCGTGATTCGCTCGGAGATAATCGTCTCCCTGGGGGAATACGGCGTGATGAACCTGGGTGCGACGGACCCGAACGCCTTCGACGACCTCGACCTGACGGTGGCGAAACTGCTCGCAACGGCGACGACGGCCGCGCTGGGCCGCGCCGACCGCGAGGAGGTTCTCCGTAGACAGCGCCGCGAACTCAGTCGACAGAACGAGCGGTTAGAGGAGTTCACCTCCGTCGTCAGCCACGACCTCCGGAGTCCGCTGTCGGTCGCCAAGGGCCGTCTCGACCTCGCCCGCGAGCAGTACGACGACGAGGACCTCGAAGCGACCGCCGACGCGCTCGACCGGATGGACTCGCTCATCGAGGACCTGCTCACACTCGCCAAACAGGGCCAGACGGTCGGTGACGTTCGGACGGTCTCGTTGGCCGATGTCGCCGAAACGGCGTGGGAGAACGTCGAAACCGCCGAGGCGAGACTCTCGACCGAGGATGCCACCATCGACGCCGACCCCGGCCGTCTCCGACAACTCCTCGAGAACCTCTTCACCAACGCCGTCATCCACGGTGGCGAGACGGTGTCGGTCCGCGTCGAACCGACCGAGTTCGGCTTCGTCGTCGCCGACGACGGCCCCGGCATCCCCGCCTCGGAACGCGAACGGGCGTTCGAGGCCGGCTACACCAACCACGAATCGGGAACCGGGTTCGGACTCCTCATCGTCCGCCGCATCGCCGTCGCCCACGGCTGGTCGGTCGACGTCGAGGAAAGCGAGTCGGGCGGCGTGCGGTTCGAGTTCCGCTTCGACGGCGACGCGGCGGAGTGAGCTACTCCGCGTCGGCCAACACGCCGTCTGGAATCTCGATGCCGAGGCCGGGTTTCTCCGGCGGGCGAATCGTTCCGTCGTCGTGTTCGAAGCCGTCTTCGAGCATGAACGACCACACGTCGGGCGTCCACGGTGGCTCCATCGGGTACTCACACCACGGACTGCCGACGGCGGTCATCACCTGTACGTTCGCCGCGAAGCCGACGGCGTTCGTCCACGTGTGCGGGACGAACTGCAAGCCGTGTTCCTGTCCCATCCGTGCGACATCGACGGCCTGCCGGATTCCGGTCGCCAGCGCCGCGTCGGGCTGGAGGATGTCCAGGGACCCCTGCCGGACGAACTCCCGGAAGTGATGTGTGCCGTTGTTGAACTCGCCGCCGGCGATGTTGACGTCCACGGCGTCTCGGAGCCGACTATACCCCTCGTAGTCGTGGCGATGAAGCGGCTCTTCGAGCCACGCGACACCGCCGATGTCGTCGAGACCACGTGCAAACTCCAGGGCGTCGGCGAAAGACCACTCGATTGGGTCTTCCATCACGCGGACGGCCCACCCCTTGTTCGCGTCGACCATCAGCGTCAACTCGGGGAACGCCTCCCGCACTCGTCGGACCGTCTCGATGTGGTCGACCTCCGTCACCCGGAGTTTGACGGCCTCGAAACCCTCTTGGACGCGCTTTTCGACGTAATCGATTCGCTCCTCGGCGTCCATCAACTCCCCCGTCGAGGCGTACACCGGGATGTCCCGGGCCTGTGCACCGAACAGTTCGTAGACGGGCTTTTCGGCGTCCTTGCCGATGATGTCCCACAGCGCCATCTCGACGTGCCACGGTCGCGGGCCGACGAGGTTGACCGTCTCCAGTTTGCCGAGAATCCCCTCGACGTTGTGAGGGTCCTCGCCGGTCAGAAACAGCTCCAGCGGCGTCTCGTAGTCGAGGCCGCCCGCGAACGACGGCGAGGCGCCGTAGCCGGTGATGCCCTCGTCGGTTTCGATTTCGAACAACTCGAGTTCGTGGGTCGACTGCGGGTACCCGGGAATCCACGTCGGGTAGAACGGTTCCTCAAGGGTGTGGTCGAGGTGGTACTGATTGACGCCTGTTATCTGCATGGGTGCATCCCACCGGCGACGGGCTTGAAACTTCGGCCACGGGTTGCCGGTTACTTATTTCGTCCGCCCCCACGGGGTGTCGATGTCCGGTCGCTCCCGTCGTGGCCCGGCGTGCAGTTGGACGCTCCGGAACTCGAAGCGCGCCCCGCCGGCGTCGGCGTCGGTCACCGACACCTCCCACCCGTGGCCGACGGCGATGCTCCGAACGACGGGGAGCCCGAGTCCCGTCCCGCCGTGTGTCGAATAGCCGTAGTCGAACACGTCGGCCCGGGCGTCGGTCGGGATGCCGATACCGTCGTCGGCGACGAAAAACCCGTCCGAGAGCATCCCGATTCGAACGGTGACGCTCTCGCCGTCGCAGGTGGCGTGTTCGACGCAGTTCCGGAACAGTTTCTCGAGCAGGTTCGTCAGTCGCGTTTCGTCGGCGAGTATCCATCCGTCGTCGACCGTCTCAAGCGTCGCGTCGTCGGTCTCGACGTTCGTCCACGCCCGCTCTGCGGCCTTCGCGACCGGAACCGGCTCGGTCTCTTCGACGACCTGACCCTCCTCGCCAAGCGTCAGCAAGTCGTCGACGAGCGTCTCCATGCGGTCGGTCGCCGGGTCGACCTGTTCGAGATACGAAATCTCTCCCGTCTGGCGGGCGAGTTCGGTGTAGCCAGTTATCGCGTTCAGTGGGTTCCGGAGGTCGTGGGCGGCGACGCGGGTGAACTCCTCTAGGCGCTCGTTTTGCTCGCGGAGCTGTCGCCGCCGCCGCATCCGCTCGGTCACGTCGCTGACCAACAGAACCGACCCCATCCCTTCGATGGGAATCTCCCGGGAGCGATACCACCGCTCCGTGCCGCTGGTGTCGAGCGATGTCGCCTCGCCGTCGGCGTCGGAGAGCGACGCCGGAAGGAGGTCGGATATCTCCTCGCCGACCGGGTTGTCGGCGTCGAGCAGCGGCGCCGCCGCGGTGTTGAAATCGACGAGGCGCCGCCGGTCGTCGAGGACGAACACCGCGTCGTCGATGGCATCGACGACCGACGACCGGGCAATCGGCGTCAGGTCGGTCAATCGGGCGCGGAACACCGCGTACGCGATGAACACGCCGCCGAGAGCGAACCCGACCGGCGTCGGGTCGATGGGTAAGCCGCCGAAGGGTCCGAACACGTAGGCGACGTTCGTTCCCCACGGCAGACCGACCCCGAAGAGCAACGGGAGCGCCTGTCGCCGGTAGTGACTGCGGTTCCCCGCGGCGAACCGGACGAGGAGGAGGGTCCCGCCACCCAACAGCGCGTAACTGTACAGCGAGTGGACCCAGAACCACGGCCCGACGGTCGTCTCGAAGACGACCGTTCCGGCAATCATCGACCGTTCGACGCCGGCGAAGAACAGGCCATGCACCGGGTTCGTCGCCAACAGGAGCAACGAGACGGCCGGAACGACGAACAGGCCGGCGAGCTGCCGTCCCGTCACTCGGGTCTTCGACCCGGTGTAGCGGACCGTGAAGACGAAAAACAGGACCGTCGTCCCCACGACACCGGTGTACATCACGAGCGTCAGGGCGTACCAGGCGGCCTCCGTCGAGACCGTCGCCCGACCGAGCGCACCGACCGACCACGTAAAGACTGCGGCCATCGTGAGGCCGAACGCCCTCGAAACCCGACCGGAGCGCCGGTACAAACAGTGTCCCGACAGTCCGCCGGCGACCACCATGGCGGCCGCGTACCCGATGAGAAACGGCAGTGAGACGGGTGCGGCCGGTGGCATTTACTCGCACACTCGCTACCGACTCAAATAATTCTACCGGGCAACCTCACCGCCGTCATGATGTTTGTTCTATATTTCTTACGTATCCAGCCCGGAACTCAGAGTCGGAGGTACTGGGCGTGGACCGTCTCCTCGAACTCGAGGACGTTTTCGCTGTCGACGAAGCCGTGTTCGACGGCGACGCCGACCGCCTGGTCGCCGACGAGGTTCGCCACCGCCGCCCCCGAGAGGCTGGCGACGACCTCCTCGGCGGTCGCCTCCTCGCCGTCGTAAAAGTCCCGCTCGACGGTCAACGACACCTCGCCGTCCTCGAACGTTTCCCCGAGTACGTCGGCATCACAGACGGAGACGAGCGTTCCCTCCTGTGTCGGCCGCTCCCGCAGTAACATCATTTCTCCCGTGACTCGACGAGTTGTTCCTCGGCACTCTCTCTGAGCTCTTCGGCCTCTTTGGCGACTTCCTCGGCGCGTTCGTCTTCACCCATCTCCTCGAGTGCGCGGGCTTTCTCCTCCAGTACGTCGGGACTGCGGTGGCCGAGTCGGAGCGCGTTGTCGAAACAGGAGACGGCGTCTTCGGCCAGTCCGCGTTCGAGCAGAAAGAACCCACGGTTGTACCATCCCTGCGGGAACCGTGGGTCCAACTCGACGGCGCGCTCGGCGTGTTCCAGCGCCTGCTCGCTCTGGCCGGACTCCCACAGCGCGTAGGCGAGGTTCGTCTCCGCCGAGGCGGCGTGTTCGGAGTCGCCGTCGATGGACAGCGCCTCACGGTAGGACTCGATGGCCTGCTGGAACTCCTGTAACTCTGCGTGAGCGGCGCCCTTGTTCACCCACGCCTCCTGTTCGATGCCCTCGTCGTCGGTGAAGTTCGCGACGCGCTCGAACGCTTCCGTGGCCTGCTCGTGGCGGTTGATACGCATGTACTCCAGGCCCACGTCGAGGAGGCTCTCTGCGTCGACCTGGTCCGCCGGTATCTGTCTGCGGTCGAGCGTGTCGGCGACGACGCGGGAGTCCACCGGGTCTACCATCCCCGGGTCGATGTCCAACTCCGGCGGGTCGAGGTCGAACCCCTCGTAGGGGTCGCCGAACCCCTGGCCCTCGGAGAACTCGTGTGAGTCGTCGGGTTCCTCGTCGGTCATGTCCGAGTAGTTGACCGCGAGCGCGGTTAAGGCCTGCGGGCCAGCGATGCCGGCGCTCGGCCGGCCGAACGCTCAGTCCAGAAGTGCCGAGGATTTCGACTCGTTGTCGTAGCTGACGAGTTCCTCGAGTTCGTCTTCGTTCTCCTCCCGCTCCGTGTTCCAGATGAACTCCTCGGTCCGTATCGCCTCGGCCTGTACGTCGTCGATTCGGGGGATGTCGGTCACGCCCGAGAACACGACGACTGCGGCCACGCTGTCGGCGTCCGGACGTGGATAGTCGCCGGTCCGAACCTCCAGACAGCCGGTCCGCTCTTCGAGCCAACTCCGTGCCTCCTCGATGCCGTTCCGGTTGAGTTGCTCGGGCGGCCCAGCAACCACGAGGAGGGCTCGTTTGGTGCTCTCGAGGCCACAGGGCACCGTGAGCTTTCCGAGCGTGGCCCGACGGACGAGCGAGGTGATTCGCCCCGCCGCGTCGCCCTCGGAGGCGATACCCTCCTCGTCGGTTTTCAACCGGTCGAGCAGTCCCGACGGGTCCGCGGTCAGTTCCTCCTCGGCGTAGCCGACGCTCGTGATGCCACGGTCGCCGAGCGTGTTGATGATTTCTGAGGCGTCGACGACCGATTCCGCGATGGTGTCGCCGAGGGCGTCGAGTTCCCCCGCCGAGAACAGCGACCCGAAGCGGGTGACGATTTCGTCGTTAATCGCGGTGTACCCCTCGGCGAGGCTCTCGCCGGTGGCTTTGAACGCGTCGTTGTCGAACAACAGGAGGTTGTCGACGCTGTCGACGAACCGCTCTAGGGAGTCCGCAGCGTTGCGGTTGTAGATGCCGCCCTCGCTTTCGGCCGGCAGGATACCGAGTCCGTACACCGGTTTGGTGTAAATCTCCCGGAGGTGGTCGGCCAACACCGGGCTACCACCGCTGCCCGTCCCGCCGCCGAGACCGGCGACGACGAGGAACGCGTCCACCTCGCTCGTGGCGCCGTCGAGGGCGGTCTGTATCCGCTGAAGGTCCGCCTCGGCACACTGACGGCCCAGCGACGGCTCGGTGCCCGTGCCGTGGCCGTCGACGACCGTCTGTCCGATGAGCACGCGATTCTCCTCCGGGACGGCCTCGAGACTCATCAGGTCCGTCTTCGCGGAGTTCACCGCGATAGCGTGGCTGACGACGCCCGTCCCCCGTTCGAGGTCGTACCTGAGGAGTCGGTCGAGGACTTTCCCGCCTGCTTGCCCGAACCCGATTACTGCGAGTTTCATATTGATGTCACGCTCCCTCTGACGGCGACTGCACGGTCCCGTTGGCTGTTCGGTAGTGGTCTGTCATCTGTGAACACGCTTTCCGACCGAGCTTTATTTAATGTCTATTCGGTTTCGATAAACGAAATAGATACCTTTCTTTATGCCACAGACGCCGTTCGAAATGCGGTCGGCAGCGCCTGAAATCCCCATACGACCGGCTGTCGACGGCCGATTTTCCGACACTCATCCCTCGACTTTTGCCCGCTCGGACCCTACCTCCGATATGCGACTGTTCGTGAGCGTCGACCTCGATGGCCTCGGCGAGGCCGTCGCCGAGGCCCAAGCACCGTTCGCCGACCTCCCCGGATTGAACCCCACCGACCCCGAGAGCGCCCACGTCACGATGAAGTTCCTCGGAGGCGGTCCAGACGCCGGCCACGACCTCGACGCGCTGTCGACGGCTATCGAGGCAGCCGTCGAAACGGCCGATGTGGGTCCGTTCGACGCTCGACTCGAGGGGCTGGGCGTCTTCCCGTCGCTGGAGTACATCAGCGTCGTCTGGTTGGGCGTCACCGACGGAAGCGCCGAACTCACGGCGCTCCACGAGGCACTGGAGGCCGAAACGACCGCTCTCGGCTACGACGCCGAATCCCACGAGTTCACCCCACACGTCACGCTTGCCCGGATGGACCACGCCGCCGCAAAGGAGACCGTACAGGAGGCAGTCGAAAAAACGTACCCCGAAGCCGGAACACTCCGCGTCGAGGAACTCCGTCTCACCGAGAGTACGCTGACGTCGGAGGGTCCCGAATACGAGACGCTCGAACGATTCCCGCTGTGACCGTTCGAATTTTCGGGGTCCCTCTGTGGTCGGCGGCTCGTGTCCTCCACGGTTCGCTTCGCTCGCCATCACGAGGCCTCTCACTCCGTTCGAGCCCTCGCACATCTCGCGGGTCACTCCGTTCCCCGCTCGCCATCACGAGGCCCCTCGCTACGCTCGGGCTCTCGCACTCAAAGGAACAAGAATTTAAACACCGCGAGGGAACACAGCGACACTAT
>JBMCDV010000035.1:0-8766 GCA_048618255.1 Natronomonas sp.
GTCTCCGCTTCGTCGGCGGTCTGCATCACGCTCGCGCCGAAGTCGACCGCGAGCGACGCGAGCGCGCCGTGAATCGCGTTCGGGTGGACGTTGCGGGCCTCGTAGAGCCGTTCGCCCTCGACGATGACGACCGGCCGGGCGCAGTAGCGGGCGGCCGCGCCGACCTGCTCGAACATCGAGCGGTCGCCGCCGACCAGCGTATCGAGGAAGTCCTCGACCGATTTGCGCTCGACGACGACCCTATCGGAGAGGACGTAGTCGCCGACGTCGAGCGTCTCCAGTCGCGTCTCGATGCCCTCCCGCGTCGAGAGGTCCCGGGCGATGTGGGAATCGAGTTCGCGCTGGTCGGCGACGATTTCGACCGTCTCGCCGTCCGGTTCGGCCGTCGCGACGGTTCCATCCGGTTCGGTATCGCCCCCGTCCTCGCCGTCGGCTACTTCGCCGGCGAAGTCGGTGAGGCCGGCCTGTCCGTCCCCGTCGTCGGGAGCGTCGGCGGTTTCCCCGTCGGCTTCCGTCTCGTCGTCGCGGCTCTCGCGCTCGTCGTCATCGCCGTCGCCCGCCGCGTCCTCGAACTCCGCCAATCCGGTCTGTTGGGCGATTTCGGCCTCGATTTCGCCCTCCATGTTCTTCAGTTTCCGGAGTTCCTCCTCCATCTTCTTCTCCTCGTTGCGGGATATCCAGAAGAACGCCTCGTCGCGGGTGTCTTCGGCGAGGAGGACGACCACACGACCGTCGCTGGCGCGCCCGGTTCGGCCCTTCCGCTGGATGGAGCGAATACCCTTCGGGACGGGTTCGTAGAACAACACGAGGTCCACGTCGGGGACGTCCAGTCCCTCCTCGGCGACGCTGGTGGAGACGAGCACCTCGAACTCGCCGTTTCGGAAGGCGTCGAGGGTCTCCTTCTGTTCTTTCTGGGTCATCCCGTCGGAGCCTTCCTTGTCGCCCTGCCCGACGAACCGCTCGGTAGTGAAGTGCTCGCCGAGGAACTCCGTCAGCGTCTCGGCGGTGTCCCTTGATTCGGTGAAGACGATGACGCGCTCGCCGTCCTCGATGCCCAGCGTCTGGGCCAGGAGAATGCGCGTCCGTCGGAACTTCGGGTGGAGGTCATCGAAAGACTCGGCTTTCCGCATCGCTGTCTTGACTTTCGGCTCGCTCACGAACCGCTGGCTCGCTTTGGAGGCCCCCGAGGAGCGGGCGGCGTCCCGTTGGCGCTCGAAGTATCGGCGCAGGGACTCGACGCTCTGGGTCTCGACGAGTTCGACCGCTCGTCGGAGTTTCATTATCTCGGCGTGGGCGGACATCCCCTTGTAGCCGTCACCGTCGTCGTTGTGGATGAGGTCTTGCAGTTTCGCCCGGATGGCGTTCAACTGCGTCTGGGACATGCTCGGGTCCGTCGAGTTGGTGACGCCCAGATGTTTCAGTTTCTCCAGTCGCTCGGAAATCACTTCGTTGAGGGCGTCCCGAATCTCGATGACCGTCTCGGGGAGTTCGACGCGTTCCCACTCGACGCTGGTGTCGTGAGTGTGTTCGGCCACGTCGGCGTCGTCTTCGGTCATCACCGCCACCTCCCGCAGGCCGAGGTTGTCACAGACGGTCAGGATTTCTTCCTTGTCGCCGCCGGGCGAGGCGCTCATCCCCGTGACGAGGGGGTTCTCGGCGTCCTCGTGGTAGCGTTCGGCGATGTAGTTGTAGGCGTAGCCGCCGGTGGCGCGGTGGCACTCGTCGAAGGTGATGTGTGTCACGTCGGCCAGCGAGACGCGGTTGCCGACCAGGTCGTTCTCGACGACCTGCGGGGTCGCACAGACGACCCTCGCGGAATCCCACAGTTCGGCTCTGTCGTCGGGCCGGACGTCGCCGGTGAAGACGACCACGCCCTCGTCGTCGACGGCCAGCGCCTCCCGGTAGAAGTCGGCGTGCTGTTGGACGAGCGGTTTCGTCGGCGCGAGCAACAGGGACTTGCCGTTGTGGTCGGCCAGCCGCTCGGCGGTGACGAGCAGACTCACGGCCGTCTTGCCGAGTCCGGTCGGCAGACAGACCAGGGTGTGGTCGCGGCTCGCGGTGTCGGCCAGCCGGAGCTGGTAGCGTCGCTTCTCGAGGAGGCCGTCTTCGAGCATCGGCCCCTCGATGTACTCCGGACCGTCCGTCGCTGTCGCCATTACCCCTCGATTCGTCGCTTCGGCGGATAAGGGTTCGGCCAGCGCGGTGAAAGTGGTCTCCGTACGCCCCCGAGTGAAAAGTGATACCTCTTACCAGGGAAAATCCGACGGTTTAAACGTTCAGAGGGTCTATTTATACTGTGACAGAAGAGACACAACGCAAGAACCTCCGGATGCCGGGGGAAGACGAGATGTTCGCCGTCGTAACCGAGATGCTGGGTGGCCGCCGCGTGCGCCTCCGGTGTAACGACGGCAAGGAACGAATGGGTCGGATTCCCGGCCGCATGCGCTTCCGGACGTGGGTCAACAAGGACGACGTCGTTCTCATCGAGCCGTGGTCGTTCCAGGACGAGAAGGCTGACGTCGAGTGGCGCTACGACGGCCAGGACGCCGCCCAACTGCGTCGCGAAGGCCACATCGACTGATTTTTCGACTCGGCGCGCCCGCGCCGGATGTTTCAACCCCGACGACACCGCCACGAGCGGTCAGTCCGCGCCGGAGGACGCTGGGTTTTCGCTGACGACAAACCGCTCGAACACACCGGCGTACTGCATGAACAGCGTCCCGAGGATGCTCATCACGAGGACGTAGCCGACGGCCACGGAGGGAATCGTCTCGGTCAGCACTGCCGAGCCGCCGGAGCCGGCCGCAAGCGCCGCAATGATGAGCGAGAACTCCCCGCGCGTGACCATCCCACAGCCGACCCTGACGCTACGGCGGTCGTTGAGGCCGTAGATGCGGCCGCTGAGAAAGCCCGTCAGGAGTTTCGTCGGCGTCGTCGCGACGACCAACACGAGGAGCAACCCGGCGACGGCGGCGCTCCCGAAGACCGTCGGGTCGGTGTTGAGGCCAATCCAGAAGAAGAAGACGGCCGCGAACACGTCTCTGAGGGGGATGAGTCGCCGTTCGAGGTCGTGGAGGTGTTCGGTCCCCGAAAAGCCCATCCCGATGAAGAAGGCGGCGACGGCTTCGCTGACGCCGAGCGCCAGCGCGCCGCCGGCGACGAGGACGGTGATGGCGACGGCCCGGATGACGAATATCTCCTGGGAATCGACGTCGAGGAACCGCTCGAAGTACGCCGACCCGAAGTACACCGCGGCCACGAGAACGAGCAGAAAGCCCATCGCGATTGCGACCTGCTGAAGCACCTCGATGAACGTCCCGCCGCCGAGTATCACCGCCGACAGCACGGCCAGATAGAACGCGATGAACAAATCCTCGAAGACCAGCGTCCCGAGCATCGGCTGGGCTTCGTCGTTGGCAATCCACCCGAGGTCGATGAGCGACTTCGTGATGACCGCCGACGAGGAGATGTAGACGATGCCGCCGAGGACGAACGCCTCCAGAACCGACCACCCCAGGGCGAGTCCGATAGCGACGCCGATGGGGAGGTTGACCGCGAGGTCAAGCGCCCCCGCCTTCCCGATTTCTTCCTTCGATTCGAGCAGTCGGTCGAGGCTGAACTCCAGTCCGAGGAAGAACAACAGGAAGACGATACCCAACTCGGCCAACAGCGTAATGAACTGCTGGTCTTCGAGGGAAGGCAGGCCGAGCGCCCCGAAGACGAACGGACTGACGAGCACGCCCGCGACGACGTAGAAGGGGATGACAGAGAGGTCGATTCGGTGTGCGACCGCTCCGGCGATGGCGAGGACGCTGAACATCACCCCCGCCTCGAACAACAGCGCCGCCATCGTCAGGCGTCCGTGTCGGCGTCTTCGGTGGGTTCGTCGGCCGCCGCTGCGGCCTCCTCGCCGGGCGCCTCCGTCCCGGCAGCCAGTCGCTCGACGCGGTCACAGGCGTCGCGGGCGCCAATGATGACCAGCGTATCGCCGGCTCGGATGGTAGTGTCAGCACCGGGATTCGACTCCGTTTCGTCGTCGCGCTGGATGGCAACGACGGAGGTACCGGTCGTCTCACGGAAGTCGACTTCGGCCAGCGTCTCGCCGACCAGCTCCGACCCCTCGGCGACGGCGACCCACTCGAACAGCGTGTCGTCGTCGAGCATCGTCTCGGTCGTCTCGGTGGCGACGGGCTGGAAGTACGCTCCCTCAAGAATCGTCCCGACTTGCCGTGCGAGTCTATCGGAGAGTTCGAACAGTTTCTCGGAATCGGCATCGCCGACACGCCGGAACACCTCCCGTTTTCCGGTGTTGTGCGTGACGATGACGAGTTGCTCGTCGTCGTCGATTTCGATTTCGAACTTCTTGCCGACGCCCGGCAAGTCCGACTCGTAGACGGTCATACCCGGTGGTCGGCCCGTGGCAAATAAAAGATGTAGGTCGCCGTCGGCTTACAGTTCCGACAGCGTCGCGCCGTCGACCAGTCGCCGCAGTGCGTCCGGCAAGTCCTCGACGGCGACGCGGGTCTGGTCGGTCGAATCGCGTTCCCGAACAGTCACGGTTTCGTCTTCGAGCGTCTCGTAGTCGACGGTGACGCAGTAGGGCGTGCCGACCTCGTCCTGTCGACGGTAGCGACGACCGATGTTGCCCGTGTCGTCGTAGGCGACCTCGAAGCCGCTCCCCCTTAGTTCGTGGGCCAACTCCTCGGCCCGGTCGTCGAGTCCGTCCTTCGTCATCAGCGGGAACACTGCGACCGCCGTCGGCGCGATGGCGGCGGGCAAATCGAGAAACGCCCGCTGTTCGCCGTCGATTTCGTCGGTGCCGTGACGGTGGATGAGCACGCTGTAGACGAGTCGGCCGACGCCGAAGGAGGGTTCGACGACGTGTGGCGTGATGTGTTCGCCCGATTCGGTCTGTTCTTCGACCGCGAAGCCGGTCTTCTCGACGGGAACGGTGTAGGACTCGCCGTCGACTTCGACGGTGACCTCCTCGCCGTCGAACGCCGAGCGGTCCCGACCCGCCAGCGCCTCCAGGGCGTCGGCCACGTCGGCGGCGGCCCCGCCGAACTCGGGGCCGAGGTAGCTCATGTCGGGATCGACCGTCGCCCGTTCGACCGTCTTCGGTTCGTCGTACTGCCGGAACAGCGTGAAGTCCTCCCCAGAGTACTCGCCGTGTTTCGAGAGGTCGTAATCCGAGCGGTAGGCGAAGCCGGTCACCTCGACCCAGTTGCCGCCGAGTTCGGTTTCGGCGTCCCAGCAGTCGGCGGCGTAGTGTGCCCGCTCGCCAGCGAGGTGCTGGCGGTAGCGGAACCGGTCCATGTCGATGCCGATTCGCTCGTAGAACGCCATCGCTCGGCCGAGGTAGTAGGCGACCCACTCGCTACCGATGACGCCCTCCTCGACGGCCTCGCCGACGGTGTAGGTCTCGACGCCGCCGTCGTCGGCGTTCTGGGCCGCCGCGGAGTACAGCGGCACCTCGACGTCCGCGACGCGCTCCAGCGGGGGTTCGTCGTTCTCGGGGTCGATGAAGTGCTCCAGTTCGGCCTGGGTGAACTCCCGAACCCGGACGAGCGCCCGGCGTGGCGAAATCTCGTTGCGGTAGGCGCGGCCGATTTGGGCGACGCCGAACGGCAGCTGATTGCGGGCGTACTCCTTCAACCGCGGGAACTCGACGAAGATGCCCTGTGCCGTCTCGGGCCGGAGGTACCCCGGCGACGACGAGCCGGGGCCGATGTTCGTGCCGAACATGAGGTTGAACTCCTCGACGTCGGTGTCGGCCAGCGACGCGCCACAGGAGGGACACTCGATGCCGTGGTCGGCGATGAGTTCGGCGACCTCCTTGGGTTCGTACGCCTCGGCGTCCTCGATGTCGGCGACGGCGTCCTCGACGAGGTGGTCGGCGCGGTGGGTCGCCCCACACGCCACACACTCGACTATCATGTCGTCGAAGCCGTCGAGGTGCCCCGAGGCCTCGAAGACGGCCTCGGGCATCACGGTCGGCGCCTCCAACTCCATGTGGCCCTCCTCGCGGACGAAGACGTCTCGCCAGGCGTCCTCGAGGTTGCGCTTCAGCGCCGCCCCCTCCGGACCGTAGGTGTAGAAGCCGGCCGTGCCGCCGTAGGCCTCGTTCGACGGGAAGAAGAAGCCACGGCGCTTTGCCAGTTCGGCGAGGTCGTCCAACTCGGTCATACGAGCGCCTCCAGCAGGTCGACGTCCCGGACGACGCCCACCAGTTCGTCGCCGGAGACGAGCGGAATCTGCTCGATGTCGTTGGAAATCATCAGCTGAGCGGCCTCTCGTGCGGTCTTCGTCCGGGAGACGGTGACGAGGTCGGCAGTCATGAACTCAGAGACGAGGTCGGCGGGAATTTCGACGTTCAGCGTCGGCACCGCGCGGCTCCCGACGGCCTTGATTCCCTCCCACATCCACTCGTCGTCCTGGTTGGCGACGGCATCACCGGGGTCGGTCTCGCCCTGAACGACGCGTGCGACCTCGATGATGTCGACCTCGGTGAGCATCCCGCTGAGCGCCCCCGAATCGTCCAGCACGACGGCGTAGGGCACGTCGGCGTAGGAGAGTTCCCGCTCGGCGACCGTCAGCGGCGTCCCCTCGTAGACGGTGTTCACCTCGCGGGTCGCGAGGCCGCCGACGGACGTGTCGCCGTCCTCCTCGCCCTCGGCGATGGCCCGGACGATGTCGGTGACGGTGACGATACCGACCAACTCGCCGTCGTCGACGACGGGGACGCGTCGCTCGCCGGAGTCGACGACCAGTTCGGCCACCTCCGTCAGCGTCGCCGACGACCCGATTGTCGGCACCTCCCGAACCAGAATCGCCAACTGGTCTTCGTCGGGCTGTTCGATGAGCGACTCCCGCGTGACGAGTCCCCGAAACACCTCGCCGTCGTCGGTCGATTTGATTATCGGAACCGACGAGAATCCGCGGTCCTGGAGGTACTCCAGAACGTCCTCTCGGGTGCCGGGGATTTCGACAGTCACGACCTCCGACCGGGGCGTCATCGCGTCTGCAACGTTCATACCCACGGAGTATCCGCGCCTTCGTACTAAGTCCACCGACACCGATTCGCGCCCGTCGACCGCTCGCGGAAGTGTCTTCTCTACTCTTCGATTCGCTCCTTCGAGAGGAACTGCCCCCACAGCCCCCGCCGGTCCGCAACCTCGTGGTAGACGCGCTCGCGGAACTGCTCGTAGTCCTCGAACTGTCGGAGGAAGTCGAAGATATCCCGAGAGCCGGGGGGGACGTCGGCCCGTGCCAGCGCCTGCTCGATGGCGGCGCCGCAGGAGTACACCGCGTCGTCGGTGACCAGATGCGAGCAGTCCTCGTAGTCGTCGGGGAGTCGGTCCAGTTGTGCGTCGGTGAGTTCAGCGAACCCGACGATGTCAAGCGTCGTCTTGTCGGCGAAGTAGTCGGCCCACCACGTACAGAAACCACAGTCGTCGTCGTAGACGAACGTCTCGCTCATATCCGACCGGAGGAGCGCCGACGGTTTAGGTTCCCCGTCTCAGGAAAATCGACCGGTCTCCGCGCCGCACTCGACACACAGCGTCACGAGGGCGTCGCCGTCGTCGGTCGAGTCGATTTCCTGGTCGGTCCGCTCACCGCACGCCGGACACTCCCGGAGCAGGGTCAACTCGCCGGCGTCGGCTGGCGCGCCGATGCCGAGGGTCCGAACGCGGCCGTCGGTGTCGTTCCTGCTCTGTTGGAACTCACCGAGACCGAAGCGAATCGCCTCACCCTCTTCGACCACCACCTCGCCGTCCTCGGTTTCGAACGTCAGGGTCCCGTCGATGACGTAGAACACCTCCTCTTGATTCTCGTGGGCGTGATAGCCGAAGGCGGTGCTCTCGCCGGGTTCGAGTTCGTAAAAGCGCATGCCCATGTGCTCGGTCCCGAGGGCATTCCCGAGCGGTCGTTTGACCGCCGAAGGTCCCATCCAGTTGTCGAGGTCGTCTATGGTGGCTTTCTCCATACGCCGCTCTGGGAGGGCGATTAGCAAAAAGGAACCGGGCGGTGGGGCTACGTCACTCCGGCTTCAGCCCTTCTCCCTGCACGCGCATGACCGATTCGCCGTCGGGGAGGTTCGGCGCGTCGACCAGTTTGACGATGCGCTTGTTGCCCTTCGACTTCCGGAGATACATCCGGAACGTCGACTTGTGACCGAGGATGTTGCCACCGATGGGCTTCGTCGGGTCGCCGAAGAACGCGTCGGGGTTCGACTGGACCTGGTTCGTGACGACGACCGCGGAGTTGTAGAGGTTGCCCACGCGGTCGATGTCGTGGAGGTGCTTGTTGAGTTTCTGCTGTCGGTCGGCCAACTCGCCGCGGCCGACGTACTCCGCACGGAAGTGTGCCGTCAGGGAGTCGACACACAGCAGGCGGACCGGATACTCGTCTTCCTCGTACTCGCTTGCGATTTCCTTCGCCTTCTCGGCGAGCAGAATCTGGTGGTTGGAGTTGAACGCCTTCGCGACGTGAATCTTGTCGAGGAACGACTGGACGAGTTCCTCCATCGTCCCCTCGTCGTCGATACTGCCCTCGATTTCGCGGTCCTCCAGGGCCGCTTCGAGAACGTCGTCCGGCAGGCCGCGGACCATCTCGTCGATTCGCTCCGGTCGGAACGTGTCCTCGCTGTCGACGAAGATACAGCGGCCGTGGAGTCCGCCCTGCTCTTTGGGGAGTTGAACGTTCACCGCGAGCTGGTGGGTCACCTGCGATTTCCCGGCGCCGAACTCGCCGTACACCTCGGTG
>JBMCDV010000036.1:0-8699 GCA_048618255.1 Natronomonas sp.
CGTCGGGGTCGGTGATGTAGATGGAGTGGCCGGCCTGTTCGATGGCGCGTTTGAAGCTCCGGAGTCGGATGTCCGTGCTTGCAGTCGGTTGCTCGGTGAGCACTCGCTCGACGGCGTCGAGGAGTCGTTCGGCCCGGTCGTCGGAGTCGGAGGGGACGTACTCGACGCCGTCGGTGCGAAGCGCTCGGACCGCGAGGCGTTCGCTGCCCTCGGATGGAAACAGTACCACCGGAACGTCGGCGGCTTCCGCCCGAACGTCGGAGACGACCGCCATCCCTTCGCCGTTGAGGAGGGGCGTCTCACACACCACGCAGTCGACCGACTGCTCTCGGAGCGTCCCGCGAGCCGCCGACAGCGACGGCTCGACGAGCACGCGAGCGGGGATGTGTTCCTCGAGGGACGAACACCCCTCTCGAAGCGGCTCACACCCACCCACACACAACACCGTCTGAGACACGTTAGGAACGCTTCCCACTACATACATATAAGAAACGGGACCGTATCGAAAGAGAAACTGTGACACTCGGAGGCGACCCCACAACTCAAGACGCCGGCCGGCAGAGTGACCGACAGTGAAGCCGCATCCCTCGACGCCAGCAATCGGCGACGCTCCCGGGGCGCTACTCGACGGCGGCCACCTCTGGATACAGGAACTGCTCGACGGCGCTCCGTTCCGGTTTCGGCTCCGGTCGAGCGGTGTCGTCGAGGTCGGCGATGGCCAGCGGCGGTTCGGCGACGGCGAGGTTCCGATTCCCTACGAACACGCAGTTCGGCACGTCCGGGCGAACCTCGACCGCGAGGCGCTTCGGCGCGCTGTCGATGACGTGGCGTCGGTGACGTTTCTCGGCGTCGCGATGCATCACCAGACGGTGGACTACGACTGGTATCGGACGCCGTCGGTGCTTGGCGTCGACGTCTTCGACGCCGACCGGGACCGCTACCTGACACCGGACGCTGTCGAGGGTGTGTACGAACGGCTCGGTCTCGAATCGATTAACAACTTCGAGAAGGAGGTCAGGGCGCTCGATTTCGACCCGGAGACGGTGTCGATTCCGGGCTCTGCGTACTACGACGGCCCCGCCGCTGGCCTGCTGATTCGTGACAAGACCGGCAACCGGGCTTCGGTGTCGAATCCGGACGTCGAGTTGGACGTAGAGCCGGAGCAGCTGTCGGTATCGGCCGAAGAGGCGGCCGAGCGCTACGCGACCGACCGTCGGTTCGACCGGGTCGCGACCACGCTGCGGGCGGAGGGACGGACGGTGACCGTCGACGCCCTCTTCGAGCGTACCGTCGAGTCGATTCTCCGGGCCGTTCACGACCGGCTGTTGCACCCCGAATCGACCGTCGAGATGGGTGCCTTCCGCTCGGCGGTCGCCGCGCGAGTGCGAGCGTGGCTCTCGGAGTGACCTTCGCTCAGATGGGGAGCACCGAGAACCCGAAGACGTAGCCGGAGACTATGTCGGCGGCGAACAGCAGGAACACCACGACGGCAGCGTAGTGGAACCAGCCGCTGTCGAAGCGCCGACTTCCGCGGTGAAAGAGTAGCGCGGTGAGCAGGCTCACGGGGACGATGGCGAGCATTTCGCCGACCCAGATGCCGGGGTGGGCGCCGTACTGAACGGCGAGGCTGATGGTGACGAGTTGGGTCTTGTCGCCGAACTCGGCGACTCCCATCACGGAGAGTGCCGTGAGATAGCCGCCCGCTTGCTCGAAGGTCCCACCGTCGTCCGTAGCATCCCCGAGAGGGCCACCATCGGTGCGGGTCATCGGGTCCCCGAAGTCGCTCTCGCGGTGCAGCGAGTAGAGAATCAGCCCCGCGAAGACGACGAACAGTCCGGCCGTGATGGCGTCGAGATACACCTCCGGAAGGGCGCCCTTGAGCGCCTCCCCGAGCAGTATCTCGAGGGCCGTCCACCCGCCGAAGGCAGTGGCGGCGCCCGCGACGACCCAGTAGGGGTTGTACCGCGTGGAGAGCCCTGCGATTACGAATTGGCCCTTCTCGCCGGGCAACGCCAGCAACTGCAGCAGGAACGCCGTCGTGATTACCTCCATCCACCCAGCCATCGTCGGTGCTTCGAGGGGGAGACGTATGAAAACACCGAGACGACGACGTGAACTAACCGAAACGACGACGGATGTCGGTCGCTACTCGTGGCGGCGCCGGCGTGGGCGACGAAGCCGCTCGCCGGACCGGTCTTCGCTGTCGGCGGTGACGTGGATGCGCCACTCGTCGGCGTCGGAGCGAACCGCCTCGTAGGACCAGCCGCGCTCCTCGAGTCGGTCGTACAGCGGAATCGGCGCCATCGAGGCGAGCACGAGGAGGTCATCGCCCTCGGAGCGGGCCTCGAGGGCGTCGAAAACGGCGTCGACCGGACGGTCATCCCCCTCCCGCAAGTCGACGACTGCTGTCGCCTCGGTGTCTCCTTCCGAGGAGGGCTTCAAATCCGACTCCGATTCCTGCTCCCCGTTCCCCCGCCGAGTGAGTGCTTGCATACGCGGGGAGTCGCCTGGGACACACATAGAAGAAGTCGCCGTGTCTCAGTCGCTGGGACGCGTTTGACTGACTATTCAATCAGTTCACAACCCTTTTGACTGAACGGTCAGCTAGGTACGGTTGAAGATGTGCGGACCCTCCACCGCCAACCCACACGATGACCCACGGGTGAGGTCCTGATGGGCGACTCCCGGCTGGACCGACTGGTGGCGGCGCTTCGCCGGCGGGTCGGGATGGTGTTCAAGAGCCGCGAGGAGTTCGACCTCACCTCGGGGAGCATCGGCAAGCCGCTGTTTTATCTCTCCTTGCCCATCGTCATCACGAATCTGCTGCAGACGGCGTACAACCTCGTCGACACCATCTGGCTGGGTCGCTACAGCACGGATGCGCTAGCGGCGATTAGCTTCGCGTTCCCCGTCGTGTTCTTCCTCATCTCGCTGGGTCTGGGCATCTCCATCGCCGGGAGCATCCTCGTGGCTCAGAACACCGGCGCCGGCGAGGAGGCTCAGGCGGAGTTCGCCGCCTCCCAGACGGTGACGTTCGCGATAATCGCGTCGGTACTGTTGGGTGGGTTCGGCTACTTCGTCGTCGGCGACATCCTCGAGTTGCTCGGAGCCTCCGAGGAGGTGTTGCCGGGAGCGACGGCGTACCTCGAAATCATCTCGCTGGGAATGGTGTTCATGTTCGCGTTCTTCGTGTTCATGTCGCTGATGCGGGGATACGGCGACACCATCACCCCGATGCTCGTGATGTTCGTGACGGTGGTCGTCAACCTCATCCTCGACCCGTTTCTCATCTTCGGGTGGGGACCCTTTCCCGAGTTGGGCGTCGTCGGCGCCGCCTACGCGACGGTGTTCTCCCGGGCGATGGCGACGGTCATCGGGATGGGTATCATGTTCCAGGGCACCCGTGGCGTCGAGATACACCTCGCACAGATGGCTCCCGACTTCGGCTACTTCAAGAAACTCCTCCGAATCGGGGTGCCGGCGTCCGTCGAGGGGACGGGAAACGCCATCGCGGTCAACCTGATGTTGGTCATCGTCGGAACGTTCCCGACGGTCGTCGTGGCGGCCTACGGCGTCGGCGTGCGGATGTTCTCGGTCATCTTCCTGCCCGCCATCGCCGTCGGGCGGGGCGTCGAGACGATGGTCGGACAGAACATCGGCGCAAAGGAGGAAGACAGAGCGGCATCGGCGTCACACTTCGCGGCGCGGTCGATGTTCGTCGTCCTCGCGGGCGTCGGCGTGTTGACGTGGCTCGGCGCCGGCAACATCGTCGCGGTGTTCTCCGACGACCCCGAGGTCGTCGAGGTCGGCCGACTGTTCCTCCGGTACGTCGCGCCGACGTTCGGCTTCACCGGCATCTTCCACTCCTACAAAGGTGGGTTCCGCGGGGCCGGACGAACCCTTACCGCCGCCGTCGTCTCGATCGCCATGCTCGGCGTCATCCGGTTGCCCGTCGCGGCGCTGGCCTCCCAGCGATTCGCCTACGAGGGGACGCTGCTCGATGTCGTGGTCTCGACGCTACCGGCGGTCGTAGCCGACCCCATCGGCGCGCTGTTCGGTTCCATCGCCGCCTTCTCGATGGGCTACGAGGGCATCTGGGTGGCTTTCACGGTTTCGAACGTCGCGGGAGCAGTCATCGCATTCGGGTGGTACATCCGCGGTGGGTGGCGCGATGCGGACCTCACCGAACGAGGTGGGCCGCCCACCGAGCCAACTGAATCACCGGACACGAAACCGGAACCACCGGTCGACGACTAATCGCTGCTGTAACCCGCCAAAGAATGCGTCTGTTCCGTACGGCACCCCCGGCGACCGAGACGGCGGGTGCACCCCCGAACCCCCCGAACGGGGATGCCGTCTCGCTCCGTAGCCCGACAGCCCGAACCGGCGATTCGACGGTTCGACTGTGGCTGTCGGGTGGCCCCACGCGGCACTGTAGCCGCGTTTCCGTGCCGTTCCCGACCCCATCACGCCGACACGCTCCGATTGACATCGTCGACGCGTGCGATTACGACCCGATACCGGGTTCGGTCCCGAACAGCGTCGGCCCACGATGCACCGCCGTACGGGACTTTACACGTGAATATATGTTCCATAGTAATATAAAATTTACGCTGTGCATATTCAACCGATTTATATTCACATAGATAATCGAGTTGGAACTGGTAACCCACAAGGGTCGGTCTCCATCGAGGAGCCAAAGAAGGCGGATGGCGACTACGATGTCGGTCGTTTCGTTATTCGTCGTCGACGAGGGTACCGAAGACAGTCTCGGCGTCGCCGGGGGTGTCGAAGTCGTGGAAGTGTTCGCCGCGTTCCTTCGAGAGGATGTTCAGTGCGGCGGCGGCACCGTCACCGACCGAGATGGCCGCCTGCCACTCTTCGGGGCGGACCATCGCACCGGTCGCGTAGGCGTTCCCGACGCTCGTCTCCATGTCGACACCGACGTCGACCACGTCGCCGTCGAAGTCACAGCCCAACGACTCCGCGAGGTCGCGATTGGCGCCCGTCGCGAGGACGACGTAGCGAGTGCCGTAACTCCCGTCGGCGGTTTCGACGGCGAAGCCATCGTCGATCGATTCGATATCCGTCACCTCCTCGCCCTGCCGACGGTCGACACCGAAGTCTTCGGCCTGTTGGCGAGCGGTCGCGAGGAACTCGCTGCCGCCGACGGAGCCGATTCCGAGGTAGTTGAACAGATGTGCCTTGTGCATCCACGTCCCATCGGTATCGAACAGCGTCGTTTCCAGCCCGTTCTTGCTGGCGAACAGCCCCGCGCTCAGTCCCGCAGGACCGCCGCCGACGACGATTACGTCTGTGTCAGATGTTTCAGTCATGATAATCTCCGGCCGAACGCCGAGTGGAACGCCAAGCGCCACCGACGCCCGATGCCGTCCGATATCTCTGTCTCGTAGCAACAAAAAACCAGCAGGGCACCCCGTGCAATCAGGTAACCTCCGAGTCACGTGGCGACAGGAGACGGATGCGACCGGGGGCCGACGCCACCGTCGAAACGATGCTGTCGGTGCCCGAATCCACAACGCATACGTGGCGAGCGAGCGGTGTTAGTCGTATGACCGAGGGCTTCCAGACGACGCTCGAAAGCGAGTTGGAAGCGCGATTCCGCGCCGACAGCGAGGTCGCCGAAGCGGCCGCGGCGAAGGCCGCCGCGTTCCGGGAAGAACACGAAGAGAGCCTCACGGCCGACTCTTTCCTCGAAGCCGTCGAGGCGGCCGACGACTACGACACATTCGCCCATCGATACGACCTCGCAATCGGCGAACTCGCCGCCAACAACGACGACTGCACCGACTCCCGGGCCTATCGTCTCTCCGGCTTCGACGACCTCGCCGCCGACGCCGAGATGGGCGCCTGAACAGGCCTACATCCGGGAGGCTTCCTTGGCCTCCTCGGCGTGCTCCAGTGCGAACGTCAACTGCGCACGGTGGAGTGCTTCGAGGTCGTCGGCGTCCCCGTCAGGGAGCTGGGTCGTGACCTCGACGCCGGGGAGTTCGGTCTTCATCTTCGCGCCGCCGCTCCCGTCGAGGAGGTCTTCGAAATCGAAATCGGACATGGTCACTCGGAGGGAGGGCCCTCGTCTTCTTAGTTGGTGGTGTCCGACCAAAGACCGATATTGCCGGGGGACGCACTTGAGCCATGGAACGTACCGTTCCGTTCTGTGACACCCCCGAGCAGTCCGCGGTCGTCGGTGTCATCGCCGGACTCCTCGGTGGTGCCGTCGGCGTCGTCCTCGGGTGGGGACCAATCAGTGTCGCGCTCACGGCTGGTCTTCTCGCTGTCATTGGCGACATCGGTACCCACGCGGTCCGTGGCGACGAGCAGTTCCGAAACGCCCTCGAACAGCTGGGAAGCCATTAACGGTTCCGTGCGACAGGAGTCCGGAGCCGCCAGGAATCGGACTCCGGAGTGAGACGATGCGGCTCACTCCCTCGCTCGGAGAGGATGCCCGCATGAAACAGCATCGCCTTCAACTGGAAGACGGTCGGCGAGCGATACACGTGTCCGTCTTCGAGTGCGTTCCGCCGGAGTTCGCCGTCTCCGTCGAGTACGCGACCACGGACGGCCGTGGTACCGCGGATGAATAACTCGACGGCGAAGGTGGGATGGTGGACGTGTAGCCACTCGACTACGTCGACCAGCGAGGGGTCCGAGAGGCCGTCTTCGTACATCGCCTGTAGCTCCTCGACGAGGAGTTGGGTCGCTGGATACGACCACACCACCCGTCTGGTGAGCAGTCCCCACTCGGGGGCGACCTCACAGAACCGCTTTCGAGAGCGTTTCCACTGTCGAAACGCTTCCACGGCGTCGTCGAGCGTCGCGTAGCGATTCAGCGCGAACCGGATGACTTCCTCGCCGAGCGGCGTGACGCCGACGCCATCGGGTCGTTCTGCGATGAGGCCGAGGAAGGCCGCACCGGTCCGTGCGCCGTCGGTATCGCGAACCACGTTCTCAGCGAGTACCGACTCCGTGTCGTCCGGATGGGACAGCGCCAACGGATACGCTACATAGTTCTTCGGGTGGTTGAGGCTGAACGACTTGTCGGCGACGCCCTGTGCAGTCGCCTGAAAACGGATGGACGTCGCGGCGTCGGCGGTCCGATTTCCGACGACTCGGGGCAGTTCCAGCGGGGCGACCGAACCGTCCGATTCGACCCCGAGAACGCCGACGTTTAGCTCCCGGGCGAGCGTTCGAGTCGACTGGGAGACGGCATCCGCCGGTGCCGCGACGTAGGCTGCATTCGCCTCGTGAAGCCGGTCGTACGCCTGCAGAACGGCCGTCTCGACATCGACACTCCCGGATTCGGTGTACCCCTTCGCCTCGACGGCGACGAGCGGTGGGTCGTCGTCGAACCGCTCGACCGCCAAGAGGTCCGACTCCAAGGCACGAACGCCGACGAGGTCCGGGTATCCCGACCCCAACCGTACGTGGTTGAACGGAGCGAGTCGTTCGCGGACGGCCTCCGAAATCGACTCTCCGGGGAGCCACTCCGCCATCGCGAACTGCGTGTCGGTGACTGCGTACGTGTTCGCCTCCTCCGGGTCAGGAAACAGACGCCGTTTGGCGTGTGCGAGGACCTGCGGTTCCGACAGCACCGCTGTGCTACTCATGTGCGTAGGTGGACAGCTCGCATACAAGAATCTTCGGAGCGAACAACCGCCACGCTACCCCCGGTATCGTCGACAGAACGTTTCCACATAGATAGCGGTGCTTACTGGCCGAGCGTCGTTACGTCGGCCGGTTCGGCGCTTCGATAAGGTTTTACTATCCACATTCTAATGGGTGGTAGTCCCCTTCTAATGGACTCCCGAACCGCCATCGACGTCGATTCGGACCCGCGTGTAACTGGCGAGTACGTACGCCAAGTGTCAGGTGACACTGGAACGCTGACACTCGTCGGCGTCGTCCACGACCACCCGGCGAGTACGTACCGTGTTCGACAGGTCGTCGAGGAACTCGACCCGGATGTGCTCGCGCTGGAACTGCCGCCGATTTCGATTCCACTGTTCGAACAGTACGCGGCCACCGACCGATGTCCACCCGTCTTCGGCGGCGAGATGAGTGCGGCGATTCAGGCCGCCGCCCCGAACATCGCCGTCGGCATCGACCGTCCCACCGGCGGCTTCTTCCGACGCCTGGGACGAAACCTCCTCCAGGAACGGCCATCGCTAAAGACGACTCGAAACGTCGTTTCGAACGCCATCAAAACGACGAAACACGCGGTCGTCTGTCGCGTCGCGGCGGCCATCGGCGCCCGAACTTCGGTCCGACTGGAAGTCGACTCGCCAGTATCACACGACATCGACTGGACGGACACACCCGAAGCCCAGGCAGGCGACGAGCGCGACCAGATTCGTCGGTCCCGCTCGTTCATGAACGCGTTTCGGACCGCGAGTCGCTCTCGGGCCTCTCGACTCGAAGACGCTGCCAGAGAGGAAGATATGGCCACTCGGCTGTTGGAGCTCCGCGAGGAAGGCAACACCGTCGCCGTGGTCGGCATCGACCACCTCGATTCGCTGGCCGAACGACTGAACTCCGCGGGCGAGGAGCCGTAGCCCGACGGCGCCCCCCGATTAGGAGCCGATATAGACGGCGTTTGTGGCGCCATGAAATCGGAGGCAGCGTCCGCTTGACCAGTCATCTACGATATTATTACCTCGCTCACCGGACAGCATACCGCA
>JBMCDV010000037.1:0-8699 GCA_048618255.1 Natronomonas sp.
GCCGAGGACACCACCCACTGAGAGGCTGATTTTCACGTCCGGCGGCTCGCCCCGCTACTGGAAATGGCGTTGTGCTTAGAGACAACGCCTCTCGGTTTCGGCTTAGTAAATATAAGAAAATTATATATATCAAATATCAGTCCATTTTTAAACTCCAAAATTATTCCACTAAGAAAAAATGAAAAAATACAGAAAATACTTGGAAATAAGGCAGTTTACTCTGTATCTATGGTTTATTTGCTCGAAGAAATATAATTTAGGAAGTCGAAGTTTACTCTAGAAAATTACTATATTTGAAATATATTGTAAATATATGTATTTTGCCATTCCAACCACGCCCACTCCGGTGTCGGTTGCCGGTACCTCAACCTTGGTTACAGTCAACACAGCCGGTTGGGTATGCGGTATGTCAGATTCCGGAACCCAGCCGGTGCCGTACGCCGCGGGACGTGGACCGACACGGACGGGATTCGATTCGGCGGCGAACGCTACGCGCTCGACGAAGTAGACGTGTTGGCGCCCTCGGAGCCGTCGAAAATCGTCTGTGTCGGCCTCAACTACGCGGGCCACGCCGAGGAACTCGGGACGGAACCCCCCGACCGTCCGCGGATGTTCTTCAAACCCCCGAACACGGTTTCGAGCCACGGTGCTACGGTCACGCTGCCGGCCGACAAGGACCGAATCGAGTACGAAGCCGAACTCGCCGTCGTCATCGGCGAACAGTGCCGCAACGTCGACGAAAGCGAGGCGATGGACGTCGTCGAGGGGTTCACCTGCATGAACGACCTCTCGAATCGCGACGACCAACACGTCGAACAGAACTACGTCCGCGGGAAGGGGTTCGACGGCGCCGCCCCCCTCGGTCCGGTCGTCGTGGGTCCCGAAGAAGTCCCCGACGACGCCTTCGTCCGAACGCGGGTCAATGGCGAGCGGAAACAGGACGGCTCGCTGTCGGAACTCATCTTCTCCGTGCCGGAACTCATCGCCGAAATCACGACGTATATCACTCTCGAACCCGGCGACGTGGTCTCGACGGGAACGCCGAAGGGCGTCGGGCCGCTCGCGGACGGCGACGAGGTCGAAATAGAAATCGAGGGTATCGGCACGCTCCAGCACTCCGTCCGGATTCCGTAGTCTACTCTTCGGTTGGCGTCCAGCCGACGAACTCGCCCTCAAGCGGAATATCGAGCGCATCGAGGAACCGCGCCGTCGCGAGGTAGTGCGTCGCGAGCTGTGTCGCTCCGACGATAGTCGCGTCGTCGACGTGCTCGGCCAACTCGGCGTGGGTCGCGTCGTCGACCTCGCCTTCGGCGACGGCCCGAACGTACCGGATGAGCGCCGCCAGCCGGTCGTCGAAGTGCTCGAAGTCCTCTGCGGCAATCGCCTCGATGTCCTCCTCCGGAACGCCGAGACTACGCGCGATGGGGACGTGTTGGTTCCACTCGTATTCGGCGTCGAGGGCGCGGGCGACCGAGAGAATGCACCGCTCGAGGTCGTCGCCGTCGAGGCCGCCGTCCTGCCACAGCGTCGTCCCGTAGCGCATGTACGACTGGAGAACGTCGGGGTTGTTCGCCATCGCACAGAGGAGGTTGATTTCCCCCATCGCGTCCTCGCTGAGGAGGTACTGATAGTCGTCCGGCAACTCCGCCTGTTCCAGTAGTGGCACGCGAGCCATACCGGATGGAGACGCCCACACCTAAAGAAGCCCCCGACGACGGCAGTCTACGCCAACGCTTATCACGACCCGCCCGAACGACGGCGTATGGTCACTGTCGGCGAGCAGGCACCCCAGTTTACGGCCCCGAAGGCCGGCGGGGCGGCGTACGACGATATCGAACCGCTGTCGCTCTCGGAGGCGCTCGAAAACGGCCCAGCCGTGTTGGCGTTCTACCCCGCGGCGTTCACGAACGGCTGTACCGAGGAGATGTGTACTTTCCGGGACTACTACGACGACTTCGCAGCGCTCGATGCGACGGTGTACGGCGTCAGCGTCGATTTACCGTTCGCACAGAACGTCTGGATTCGAGAACACGACCTCGGCTTTCCGATGCTGTCGGATTGGAACCACGAACTCGTCGACAGCTACGACGTGGCCCTCGAGAGCCGCGGGATGGAACTCGCCGAGCGGAGCGTGTTCGTCGTCGACGAGTCCGGAACGGTCGTCTACCGGTGGGTCCGCGACGGCGAGAACCCCGACTTCGAAACCCTCGTCGCCGACGTTCGGGCCGCGATAGACGTCGAGACGTAGCGCGGCCTCCAGTAGAACTAAGCCCGAGTGCGGTCCACCTTCGGAGTAATGTCGCAACGAGAAGCGTTACCGCTCTCCGACATCTCGGTCGTCGAGTTGGGGAACATCGTCTCCGCGCCGTTCGCCAGCCTGCTGCTCGCCGACTTGGGCGCCGACGTGGTGAAGGTCGAACGCCCCGGCTCCGGCGACATCATGCGCGACGCGGGCGAAAGCGGCGAAGCCGTCGTCAACGCGTTCAACCGGAACAAGCGCTCGCTGGCGCTCGATTTACAGACCGACCGCGGCCGGGCGGCCTACCACGACCTCGCCGAGGCGGCCGACGTGGTCATCGAGAACCTCGGGCCGGGCGTCGCAAACCGTCTCGGAATCGGATACGACGACCTCAGCGACCGCAACGCCGGCCTCGTTTATCTCTCCATCAAGGGATTCCAGCCCGGCCCCTACGGCGACCGCCCCGGAATGGACATGGTCGCCGAAGCGATGTCCGGCCTCGCCGCCATGACCGGCCGCCCCGGCGACGGTCCGGTCCGCGTCGGCACCTCCATCGCCGACATCGGGTCGGCGCTGTACGGCGTCATCGGCGTTCTCACCGCCCTCCGCGAACGGGAGCGAACCGGTGAGGGCCAACTCGTCGACGCCACGCTGTTCGAGTCGGCCGCCCAGTGGATGGGCTACTGGGCGACCTTCGCCGACATGACCGGCCACGACCACCCGCCGCTCGGCTCGTCACACCCGGCGTTCTCGCTGTACGACGTCTTCGAGACCGACGAAGAGGACCGCTGGACCTTCGTCGGCGTCACCTCGCCCCGCCACTGGCCGGCGTTCTGTGAGGCCGTCGACCGCCCCGACCTCCTGGCTGACGAGCGCTTCGAGACGCCCGCGTCCCGACTCGAACACAAATCCGAACTCACCGCGGCGGCCGCCGAGGAAATCGCCGACTGGAACCGCGAGGACCTCGTTGAGGCGCTGCTCGAGGAGGGCATCCCGGCGGCCCCGGTGAAGAAGCCCTCCGAACTGCTCGATGACGACCACCTCCGTGAAACCGGCATGCTCGTCGACTTCGAGGGCGACCACGGCGGCGAGCGGAAACGCCTCCGGACGGTGAAGACGCCGCTGTCCGGCGACCGAATCGAAACCGAACAGCGTCTCGACGCGCCACGGCTCGGCGAACACAGCCGCGACGTGCTGGCCGAGTTCGGCTACGACGACGCCGACATCGACGCGCTCATCGAAGACGGCATCATCGAACTGCCGGACGAACGCTAACGCGGCACGTAGCTTCAAGTGGGTGTCTCACCCGGTATTAGTATGGACGTCCTCGTCGTCGGTGGCGGAGGGACCGTCGGGTCCACCGTCGCCTACACGCTGTCAGTACAGGACCCCGAAACGACCGTCACGCTCGTCGATGCCGACGCCGACACCGCGGAGGGTCACGCAATCGACGTTCGCCACTCGACGCGTCACGTCGCCCACGGCCTCGGCTGCCCCGACTTCGGCCCCGAGGGACCCGGAACCGTCCGCGCCGCCGCGGCGTCGCCGTCGCTCGTCGAGACGGCCGACTGCGTGGTCGTCACCGCCAGCGCACCGCGGGCCGAGGGCGGCGATTCGCGCGGCGGCCGACTGACGTTTCTCGAACGGAACCTCGAAATCGCCGACGAAATCGCGGGGTGGCTCGGTGAGGCCTCCCCGACGCCCGTCGTCGTCGTCTCCAATCCCGTCGACCGCATCACCCACCGACTGTACCGTCGGACGGGGTGGCCCCGGCGGCACTTCCTGGGCTACTCGCTATCGGAGACGGCCCGCATCGCCGACGAAATCGCCCGCCGAACCGACGTTCCGCCGCGAGAGGTGTACTGCCCGATCCTCGGCGAACACGGCGAACACGTCGTCCCGCTGTTCTCGCGGGCGACCGTCGGCGGCGACCCCGTCGACTTCTCGGAAGCCGAACGCGAAGCTATCGTCGAGTACGTCCGCGACGTGCCCTACGACGTACTGAAACTCCGCGGCGCCAGGGACTCCTCGCGGTGGGTCACCGCTCGCGGTGTCGCGGTTATCGTCCGCCGACTCGACGACGGCCGCGCCGAGGCGCCGGCGTGTCTCTCGACGCCACTGGACGGCGAGTACGGCTTCGAAGATGTCTCTTTGAGCGTGCCGGTCGAACTCGATGCCGAGGGCGTCGGTGAAATCGTCGAGTGGGACCTCGCCGACGAGGAACGGGCGGCCTTCGAGGCGGCCTACCGCGCAGTCAAGACCGTCGAGTAGCGTCAGACCGTCACGACCAGTTTGCCGACGAAACTGTCTTCGAGAATCGCGCGGTGCATCTCGACGGCCGCCTTGAGTTCGTAGCGGTGGTGGATTCGCGGGTCGAGGTCGCCGCGGGCGACGAGTTTCAGCACCGACGACAGCGGCTCGGCAATCCGCGGCGTGTCGGGTCGAGAGGCAAGATTCGACATGTTCATCATGTGTAGCGAGAGGTTCTTCCCGCGGCCTTCGCGTGCCCCCTCGAAGGGGCCGTCCTCGCCGGCGTACTGGACGATGCGGCCGCCGAAGGCGGCGATATCGACGTCGAAGCCGAGATACTCGCCGATTCGGTGGTCGAGAACGACATCGGCCGGCCGGTCGACCGCCTCGCGGAGGTCGGGGTCGTCGTATCTCAGGACGGTGTCGGCGCCGAACTCCGTGGCGGCGCGTTCGGCTTCCTCGGAGCCGACCGTCGTCATCGTGTCGGCGCCGAGCGCCGCCGACAACTGCACCGCGAGGTGGCCGACGCCGCCGGTCCCGCCGTGGACGAAGCAGCTCTCGGCCGGCTCTAACCCAGCGTGGTCGACCAGCGCCCGCCACGCCGTCACGCCGGCGAGTGCAGCCGCGGCGCCGGCTTCGAAGGATACCGCTTCGGGCAGCGTCGCGACGATGTCGGTCGGCACCGCGACGTACTCGGCGAAGGAACCCTGCTGGAAACGGTCGGTGTGAAGGCCCGTACCGCACACTCGGTCGCCGGCCTCAAAGGCGGTCACGTCGTCGCCCACCGCTTCGACGACGCCCGCGAAGTCCGACCCCGTCGTCTTCGGGAGGTGTTTCGGACCCCACTTTCGCCGTTTGGCGTCGGTCGGGTTGATTGCGGCCGCCCGGACGGCGACCAGCAGTTCGTCGTCGTTCGGCGTCGGTCGGTCGACGTCCTCGATACGGAGTACCGACGGGTCACCAGCTTCGTGGTATCGAACTGCTCGCATACCTCAGGAACCGACCGCCGAGTGCATAGGTGTTGCTCCCTTGTGGTCCGGTTCGGCGGGCTACCGGTCCGGGATACGGAGGCTGAGCAGCGAAACCACCGCCGCGACGACGGCCAACACGAGGAACCCCTCGTCGAAGTATCCACGGTCGGCGAAGGCACCGAACAGGAGTGGACTCGCCGCGCCCAGTCCCATGTAGACGGTTCGAATCGCGCCCAACCCCGTCCCGCGCATGTCCCGCGGCAGCGCAGCCGTGATGTACGACAGCGTCACCGTCGCCTGCCCGAGCAGGCTGCTCAACACGGCCGTTGCAGCGACGACGGCCCAAAACGACTGGGCGAACGACACGGCGACCATGCCGACGGCGGTCAGCGCCATGAGCACCGGGAGGATGCGGTTGAGGCCGATACGGTCGTAGGCGTTGCCCGACAGCGGCTGGACGAGGATGCCGGTCGTGAAGAACAGCGCGAATAGCCCCGCCGCGACCGACGGCGAGAACTCCTTGACCTCTATGAGATACGTCGGATAGAAGCCGGTGAACGCCTGCCAGATGCTGTACCCGAGGATTTGCAGGACTCCGACCAGCAGAATCGCCGGCCGCGAAATCTCCTCGAAGATGTATCGTGCGGCGTCGACGGAGATGCTGTCTATGGCGCTTTCGTCGTCGGCCGTCCGCTCCGGGACGAACAGCCAGAGACTGACGCCCACGAGCGCGAACAGGGGGATGGCGATGCCGAACCCGAGTTGCCACGCGATGGCGGCGGCGACGACGCCCGCGATGGCCGGCATGACGACGTTGCCAGCCTCGCCGGCCGCCATCGTCACGCCGATGGCCGAGCCGTCCTTGTTGGGGTATATCTCCGAGAGGGCGGTGAACCGCGAGACGCCGTACAGCGCCGTCCCGAGGCCGAAAAGCGTCGTCGCGCCGAACAGTATCGGCGCCGAGGTAGCCGCCGCGACGAAGGCGATGGTGACCGCCGAGATGACCGTACTGACGACGAGGATGCGCCGCTCGCCGAACTTGTCGGCGAGGATGCCGCCGGGCAACTGTCCGACGGCGTAAGCCGCCCACAGCAGACTCAACAGGAACCCCGCAGCCGTGAGGCTCAGGCCGTAGGCGCCCCGAAGGTTCGGCAACAACACGGGGTAGGTGAGTCGGACGCCCATCGAGAGGAACCACCCGGCGGCGATGGCGACGAGCGTCCGACTCCTGCCGTCGTTCCAGACGGCACGCACTCTCCCGCCGACCGTTGCTGTGTCTACCACGGCTGATAACTCGTCCTACCCGTTTTCGGAGTCGGGTGATTATAACTCCTGAGGGGGAGTATGTTGCCGGTATTCTTCACCGCGCCCGAGGGTTTATCGCCCTCCCTGTCGGTTGCTACCGCATGGATGCCGAGCAACGCCTCGAGACGCTCATCGACGAGTTCGGTCTTTCGGCCGACGAGGGGACGAAAGCCGGGGTACTGCGCTACGCCGAGGAGTTGGCGTCGTACACTGACCGATGGGACCGCTCGCGGGCGGTCGAACCACGGGGCCACTGGGCCGACGACGAGTACAACGCACTCCTCGACATCTACGACGAACCTCGGCGGCGACGCGAGGAAGGCCCACTGTCGGGGCTGTCGTTCGTCCTGAAGGACAACATCGCCGCCGAGGGACTGCGAATGACCTGCGGGTCCCAATCCTTCGAGGCCGTCTCGGCGAGCGACGCGACTGTCGTCGACCGCTTGCTCGACGCCGGCGGGGGTCTCCTCGGGAAGGCAAACATGGACGCCTTCGCCTTTGGCCCCGGAGGCCTGTGGAGCGAACGCGGCCGGGTGCGGAACCCAATCGACGCCGAGCGGGTTCCGGGCGGCACTTCCAGCGGCTGTGGCGTCGCCGTCGCCGCCGGGCTTGCCGACGCCGCCCTCGGGTCCGACACGGGCGGGAGCATTCGGTCGCCGGCGGCCTGCTGTGGCGTCGTCGGCATCAAACCGAGCCACGGCCTCGTCCCCCGGTACGGCTTCGTCGAGAACGTTCCCTCGGCCGATACTATCGGCCCGCTGGCTCGCGACGTGGAAACTGCTGCCCGCGTCCTCGAAGCGGTTCGCGGCCCCGACGTTCGGGACCCGACGACGAGCGCCGTCGAACTGCCGCCGGTGGACCGCGATATCGAGGCGTTCGATACGCTCCGAATCGGGGTTCTCGACCTCGCTCCGCACGGCGTCTCCGTCCCCGTCGTCGAGGCTATCGACGACCTCGCGGCCGACCTCGACGCCGAACCCGACGTATCTGTCGGGTCGGTCGACCTCGAAATGGAGGACATCGAGGAGGCGTACTCGGTCATCTCGGGAGCCGAGTTCGCGTGGCTGCTCCGGCAGTCCTTCGCCCAACGCGGTGGCGTGCCGACGCTTCCGGAGATGGCCGGCCGCATCGACGGCTCCCTGTTCAACGACCACATCGCCGAACGGCTGCTCCCGGGTGCGTATCTCGACGCCGCGACCGAGGGTCGGGCCTACGCGCTCGCCCAACAGCAGGTCGTCGCGTTCAAGCGCGCTCTCGCCGAGCGCTTCGAGCGATTCGACGTGCTTCTCACGCCGACGCTGCGGACGCTGCCGCCGAACCCCGACCAACTGCGGAACTCCGAGGGCGGTTTCAAGTACACCATCGCCAAGCAGTTCAGCCTCGCGGGGATTCCGGCGGTGTCGGTCCCCTTCGCCGAACGCGAGGGGTTGCCGGTCAGCGCCCAACTGCTCGCCCCGCAGTTCGAAGACCGGACGGCCATCGTGGCCGCACGACTCGTCGAGGCCCTCGGCGAGTGGTCTCACGACCGGTGAAAACGATACCTCTCAGCCGTCGTCGGGTGCGGCCGCACCCATGTCCTCGGGCAGGCCGTAGTTGAACGGCATCCCCTCGGGCGCGTCCTCGTCGGCCAACCGTGAGGCGTCGAGTTTCCGGTTGTCCCACGTGACGGTGTGAACCGGTTCGATGTCGAACCAAATCCAGCCGTCGCGTTTGGCGTACACCTTCTTGACCACGTCGGGTATCTCGCCGTCGTAGAACCGCTCGACCCACGCGTCTTCCAGGTTCGACCGCGTCTCGGCGTCGGTGACGACAGTCGCGTAGCCGTGGACGAAGACGCCCCTGAGTTCGGTGTAGCTCTCGCCGTCGTCCAGCGTGAGTCCGACCCGATTGTCGTGGAAGACGTTCTTGCTCTTCCGTTGGCTCGGATGGGTGAG
>JBMCDV010000038.1:0-8631 GCA_048618255.1 Natronomonas sp.
GTGCCGTCGGCTTTCGGCCCCAACTTCGGCCCGTGGGGGCCGTCGTCTGGGTCGATGGGGCGGCGCGTCTCGTAGTCCGTCGAGCGCTCGACGGGGATCCGTCCGATAGCCGAAATCATGTCGACGTACTCCTGGAACGAGCGGAACTCGCCGTACTCGCCGCCGGCGCGTTTCGTGATTTCCTCCGAGAGGATGGTGCCCATGAAGTCGTCGGCGCCACAGGAGAGCATCTTCAACCCCTGTGTGTCGCCGTACTTCACCCACGACGACTGGATGTGCTCGACGTTGTCGAGATACAGTCTGGAGACGGCTATCAGCAGTTCGTCCTCGTGGACGGTCGCCCCCGAATCGACCATCCCGCGTTCGGCCAGGGGGGTGTCGCGGTGGACGAACGACAGCGGGACGAACTCCGTAATCACGCCGGTGCGGTCCTGTAGCTCCCGGATTCGGTCGAGGTGCAGCGCCCGGTGGGCCTCGTTGTCGACGTGGCCGTACATGATGGTCGCGGTGGTGTCCAGCCCGACGGTGGCGGCGGCTTCCATCGCGTCGAGCCACTCGCCGGTGTCGATTTTCGCCGGACAGATGACCTCTCGAACCTCGTCGACGAGGATTTCGGCGGCGGTGCCCGGCACGGAGTCGAGGCCGGCGTCATTCAGGCGGCGGAACACCTCCTCGTAGCTCCAGTCGGTGCCGCGGCGGGCGTGGTAGGCCTCCTCCGGCGTCATCGAGTGGACGTGAACGCCGTCGACGGCCATCGCCCGAATCTGTTCGACGTACGTCCGGGGGTCGACGTCGTACTCCTCGGGTGGGCGGTAGTTGAGGTCACCGCGGTCGCTCGATTCGAGTATCTCGCGGTGTTCGTCGTCCAACGCGAAGGCGGGGTGGAGGCCGGACACGGATGTCACCTCGTAGATGCCGCGCTCGACGGCATCGCGGACGATGTCGCGGGATTCGGCGGGCGTCTTCGTGAAGCCGCCGTGGTCGTCCTGATAGGTCGTGCGGAACTGCTCGGAGCGGTCCTTGAAGTTACAGAACAGACAGCCGGTGTTGCAGGCGGTCGTGACGTTGTTGTTGAGGTTGGCGACGAAGGTGACCTCCTCGCCGACGACCTCGGCGCGGCGGCGGTCGGCGGCCTCCAGCACTCGCTCTTTGCGTTCGAGGTTGATGCCGTCCCGTTCGGTTCCCGTCGTCAACAACTCGATGGCGTCGTCGACGTCGAGCCGGTCGCCGGCCCGTGCCTTCGCAAGGGCGTTCTCGAAGGACTGGTCCGTCTCGGGACGGTGTTCGAACTCGAAGGAATCCCGGGGGACGTTCGCCGATGCCTCGAACGCGTCCATACCTCACCTCTCCACTGGAACGTCAAAACCCCACCGGGTAGCGGCAGTCCGGTCGGTTGTCGGGGAGTCGTCGCCGGAGAGACCGCCCAACTGATATGCGCCGGCGCCGACGGGCCGGGTATGCTAATCACGCTCGAAGGTATCGACGGCAGCGGAAAGACGACGGTCCGGGAGGCGCTGGCCGACAGCCACCCCGAGGCGGTGTTCACCCGCGAACCGACCGATTCGTGGTACGGCGAGGCCGTCAACCGCTCCATCAACGACGATGCCGCCGACCCGATGGCGGAGTTGTTCCTCTACACTGCCGACCACGCCGACCACCTCTCCCGTGTCATCCGGCCGGCGCTGAACGAGGGCAAGACCGTAATTTCCGACCGGTACTCGGACTCACGGTACGCCTACCAGGGGGCGACGCTTTCGGGTGTCGTCACACAGCCGATGGCGTACATCAAGGGCGTCCACGAGCCGTTCACCCGGAAGCCGGACGCGACGCTGTACTTCGACGTGCCGCCGAAGACGGGTGCCGAGCGCGCGGGCGCGACGAACAAGTTCGAAGCCGCCGACTACCTCGAACGGGTACAACAGAACTACGAACGGCTCATCGACGCCGAACCGAACCGGTTCGTCCGCATCGACGCGACCCAGTCCCCCGAGGAGGTCATCGCGTCGGCGGAAGGCGTCGTCGCCGACCTCCTCGACTAGAGCGTGTCGGGAACCTCGACATCGTCGGGCGAGGGCATCCAAAAGTAATCGAATGCGACCCCGAGCGTCAACGGCAGGAGGATGGCGATTCCGACGACCGTCGTCGGCGACCCGAGGTTCGGCCCGAGGGCCTGTCCCAGGATGAGCGTGAGGACGACCAGTACAAGCGGCGTGAGCAACAGCGTATAGAGCGCTCCGCCCCACCGCGTGTCCAGGCGGACACGGAACACCCGCGTGAGGACGGCGGCGACGAGCGTGTTGACGCCGATGAGGACGAGCAATCCCACGGCTTCGAACACAGAGACCATACCGCCCGTAGGCGGTCGAGACTCTTTGCTCTGTCTCTCCGGCGTCACCTCTTTGCTCGCCGCCCGCCCAGGGGGTGTATGCACCGCGTCCTCGGCGAGCGGGACCTCTCGGCGGTCGACGCTGGCCTCGCGCGACGCCTGTTGACCCAAATGGTTCGCGCCCGCGTGTTCGACGAACGGGCGTTCGCACTCCAGCGACAGGGGTGGATGAGCGGCTATCCGCCGTTTCGCGGACAGGAGGCCTCACAGGTCGGCGCGGCGACGGCGATGGCCGACGGCGACTGGCTGGTGCCGACGTATCGCTCCAACGCGATGCAGTTGACCCGTGGCGTCCCGATGGCCGACATACTGCGGTTTCGGCGTGGCTACCCGGAGTTCGGGTCGGACCACGACCTGCCGACTCTGCCACAGGCGGTCCCCATCGCGTCCCAGATTCCACACGCCGTCGGTGTCGGGATGGCCGCGAACTACCGCAACACGGGCGAAGCGGCGCTCTGTTACTTCGGCGACGGGGCGACTTCGGAAGGGGATTTCCACGAAGGGCTGAACTTCGCGGGCGTCTTCGAGGCGCCGGTCGTCTTCTTCTGTGAGAACAACGGCTGGGCCATCTCGACGCCCGAGTCGATGCAGACGGCCAGCGACAGCATCGCGGAAAAAGCCGACGCGTACGGAATCGAGGGCGCCCGTGTCGACGGAAACGACCCGCTTGCGACCTACGAGGTCGTCACCGAGGCGCTGTCGATGGCCCGTGAGGGTCACCCCGTCCTCGTCGAGAGCCTCACCTACCGGCAGGGTCCCCACACCACCAGCGACGACCCCGAACGCTACGCGGACCGGGAGTCGTTTCCCGAGTGGCGCACGGCCGACCCGATTGAACGCTTCCAGACGGCGCTCCGTGAGGCCGGCATCGTCGACGACGGGTTCATCGAGGCCGCCCGCGGGCGGGCCGAGGAAGCCTTTGGAGCCGCCAAACGGGAGGCCGAAACCGCCGACTCGGCCCGCGACTCCCGGGCACTGTTCGATTCGGTGTACGAGACGGCCCCACCGAGCTTCGACGCACAGCGGAGGGAACTGGACGAGTGGCTTGAGCGCCACGGCGACCCCTACGAGAACGAGTAACCGGAGGCGGTGGCGTCACTCCAGACAGACGTAGGTCTTCGTGTCGTCGACGTTGTCGAGTTCTCGAACCTTCGTCGCCACGCCGTTGATGACGTCGTACACTTCCTCGGCCTCGGCCTCGACGATGAGGTCGAAATCACCGGCTACGACGTTCGCATCGGCGACGTGGTTCAGTCCGCGAATCGTTCCCAAGAGCGACTCGGCGTGTCCCGAACCTGCCTTCACCATGATGAACGCACGGACCATGGTATCGGTTCGCAGGGGCTGTCGAAAAATCTTTCCCGCCGCTGCGTTCCGCAAGCTGTGGGGGCTCCCTTGCCATGGAGTAACATTATTGGGGCCGGTCGGCGTACGGTACGCCATGAGATTTGTTATCGTTGGTGCCGGCCGGGTCGGAATGCGGACCGCCCGGGTGCTGCGTGAGGAGGACCACGACGTCGTCATCATCGAACCCGACGAGACGAAGGTGAGCAGACTCGACGACGAGGGGTTCGACGTCGTGCAGGGCGACGGCAGCGACGAGGAGACGCTGCTGGCGGTCGGTCTCGAGGACGCCGACGGCATCGCCGGTCTCTCCGGGGACCTCATCGTCAACTTCGTCGCTTGCATGATAGGGAAGGCCCACGACTGTCGGACGGTTCTCCGGGTCGACGACGACTACCGCGAGTACGTCATCCAGAAGTACGCCTCCGACGTCGACGAGGTCATCTACCCCGAGCGACTCGGTGCCATCGCCGCGAAGAACGCCCTCGTCGGCGGCAACATCCGTGCAGTCGCCGACATCGCCCAGAACCTCCAGCTCGTCCAGTTGACCATCACGCCGGAGTCGCCGATGCGTGGCTACTCGCTGACGGAACTCGAACTGCCGGCCGACTCCCGACTGCTCGCCTTCGGGAAATCGGACGGCATACTCGAACTCCCCGGCCCCGACGACTCACTGGAGGCCGGCGACCGTGTCGTCATCATCGCCGACTTCAGCGTCCTCCGCGACGTCGAGCAGATTATCGTAGGTGAAACGAGCCAAATCACGGCAACGGGGGGTGCCTGACTATGGTCGTCGCTTACGTGATGGTGAAAGCCTATACCGGTGAGGCCGACCGCCTGAAAAACGATATCGAGGCCAGCTACGGCGTCGTCTCGGCACACATCGTCGCGGGCGACGTGGACATCATCGCCAAAGTAGATGTCGACTCCCCCGCCGATGTCAAGGACATCGCGGCCACCACCATCCAGAACCTCGACGGCGTCGAGGACACGCGGACGTACGTCGCGATGGAGTGACGAAGGGCCAAACCGGTCCTCGCCAACGCCGCCGCACGCTTTTTATCTGCCCCTGCCGTAGTGTGTGTATGATTCACATTCGGGCGTCGGCACGGGGGACCGATTTGACCGGGACGCTGTTCGAGCGCGGCGAGGAGCCGCCGCAGTTCCGGGGGGCACCCGACGACGACGCGCCGTACGTCTGGGTGTGTGACGCCTTCTATCAGGTCGACAGCGGGGGGACGACTCAGGAACTCGGCGAGGAGGAGGTCCAAATCGCCTTCGAGTCGCCGATGCCACGGGGGTTCGAGACGAGAGAGGATGCAATCGAGGCCGGGAAAGAACACGTTCGGACGCAGTTCGCCCGTCTCGGCGTTCCCGAAGAGGAGGTGACCGTCGAGGTCATCGAAGTCGCAGACGAGGTTGCGGGCGCCTAGGCGACGAGCCCCCAGCGTTCGTCGTCGTAACTGCGGTCGCGTTCGGCGTCGAAGCGCTCCTCGATTGCACGTCCGAGCGCGGCTTTCTCATCGCGGCTGATACGGGCGAGTTCGTCGGCTTTGGCGACGGCGAGCGGCGGACCGCGCTCGTGAGCCACGTCCCGGAGCAACTGCATAGTAATCGCCTCCCGGGTTGTCTCGTTTCGCGTGAAGACAGCAGGGGCCTCCACGCGAAACAGGAGTTCGTCGCGAGGGTCGTAGATACAGAAGAAAGTAACCTCGTAGTCGTCGGGGTCGCGTTCGCGTTCGACGCCGACGGCGTCGCCGTCGGCCGACAGCGGTTCGTCGACGCCACATCGTGAGACGAACCAGTTGGTGAACGTGAGACAGTCGGTCCGGGTTTCGCCGTCCTCGCCGGTCCGGCGGAGTGCGCGCTCGAAGAACGCGCCGTCGTCGACCCACGGGGCGCGCTCTTTGTTGCGGACCGCACGGGTGATGGCCTTCGAGGCGCTGTTCTTGACGAAGCCGACGAGCGGGACGCCGCGGTCGGCGAACGTCTCGACCAACTCCACGTACCCCTCGATTACGTCACGTGGCCGTTCGTCCTCGAGGAGCAAGTCGGCGAGTTCCGGATGCCGGTCGGCCCACGCGAGCAGTCCTTTCGGGTAGATGGGACCGTCGAGGATGAGCAAGTCGTCGACCACCTCCGACTCCGTTTGGGCGTGGGTCACTTCCGCGAGATACAAAGACAGCGCGTGGACGACGGCCTCCTCGTAGCGGTTGACGCGTGGCGCCTGCAGGATGCGCCCGCGGGAGTAGCCGCCGTCGAACACCGTCCAGTCGTCCTCGCCGCAGTCGACGGTCGCGTCGTTTGAGTGGACCGTCGCGACGACCGACCGGGCGCGATGGAGGTCGAGGTCGGAGGGGACGGCGGCCATCGCCGCCTGTGCCACGTCGAGGACGAGGCCGTTCGTGAACGTCGTTGGGTTGATGGTGCCGGAGTCGAGGCCGTGTTGGGTCGGGAACGGGGCCTGTTGAAGCGCGGCGTCTTCGGCGTCGATGCGGCGGCGTCGCAACTCACCCAGCGGTTCGATGACGCGCCGGCCATCGTACCACAGCGGGTCAAGGAACTCCTCGAACACCGTTTCGGCGAAGGAGTCGTGGTCCGTGGCGTCGACCTGCTGGCTGATGCGCCCCGCCAGCTGGGCGATGCCGTCGAAGTGGACCGGGTCGAGGGTCATGGGCTATCTGTGTCGCTTTCGGTGTTAAATGGTCGGTGACCGAGCGCCCGCTCTCAGTCGCCGAGGTCGAGTATCTGTCCCAGCGTGCGCTCGGGGTCGTCGTTGCCGAGGGCCGATTCGACGAGGAGTCGTCCGCCGAGCACGGAGGGGCTCAACACCACGTCGGCGCCAGCCCGGCGGAGTTTCCGGACGTTCTCCCGGTCGGTGGCCGCGGCGACGATGCGGAGGTCGGGATTGAGTTCCCGTGCGGTCAGAATCGACAGCGCGTCCTGTGCGTCGTCGTTCGTCGCGGCGATGAGCGCCTTCGCCCGCTCGACGTGGATGCGCTGGAGCGGCTCCTCGTCGCTGGGGTTGCCGGTGGCGACCTCGAATCCGTGGTCCCGGAGCTGTTTGGCTCTCTCGGTGTCGCGGGTGACGACCACCGAGGCGTCGCGATTGAGGTTTTCGAGTATCGGTTCGGTCAGTTCGCCGTATCCGAGGACGATGTAGTGGTCGTCCAACAGGTCGAGTTGTTTGTCGCTCATGTTTCCGAGTGCGGCCGCGAGGCGGGCCTCGATGAGTGGGCCGAGTAAGGTACCGAGGGCGACACCGAAACTGGCGACCCCGGTAAGCAGAACCGACATCGAGAACAGGCGCCCGAACTGCGTCGTCGCCGTGATGTCGCCGTAGCCGACCGTCGAGGCGGTGACGAGCGTGAAGTAGAAGGCGTCGAGGACGGTGTTCACCTGCGGAAACTCATCGCGCAGCGCGTACGTGCCGATGGTGCCGTACGCCTGGACGCCGACGATGGCTGCCAGCGAGGCCAACTGCGTCGTGCTGAGGTCGACGTATCTGGGAAAGTACCGCCGGTTGAGGAGAACGGTCGGTAGCGACAGCACCGACAGGACGACGAGCGGTAACGAGAGAATGCTCGATTGGGCCAGCCCCTGTGCGGCGGTGACCGGAAGCAGGACGACCGTCGAGGACCACGCGACCCGATATCCACGTCGAAGCCCGTAGGCGCTGACGAGCATCGTGAATCCCGTCATCGTCCCGGTGAACCCGGCGGTCCGGGCGACGTACTCGGGAATGTACGCTCCGAGCGGTCCCGAGACCGTCGTCGCACCGATATTGATGAGTCCGGTAACGACCGACAGCACCGCGACGACCGCGGTCAACAGAACTGCCGCCCGTGTTCGCAGGAGTGGCGCCGTCCCCCGTCGACTCGCCGAATCGGCCGCCATACCGTGGTCACTTCGCCGCCGGAGATAAAACCCCTCCGTTCGGGCGGTCACGGAGCGGTAGTAGTTTAATGCCGCGGGGTCTCAGCAGGCCCATGGTTCAAGCGCTTCCCGTCGAGATTCTGCTGGGTATCTATCTCGGCATCCTGACGGGTATCTTCCCGGCGCTTATCGCGTGGGGGCTCGGATTCATTTTCAAATACTTCACCGGGGTCTCCATTCCCGCCTTCGGTGTCATCGTTCTCTCCCTGGCCATCGCGGGTATCAACGGCGGACTGCTGGCACTGAACGACCCGGCGGTTCTCGCGTCCGGCCCCCGAGTCGTCATCGCACTCATCGTCGTGTTGATGGTCTCGATGTACGCCCACTCGAAGGGCGACCAGATGGGGGCGACGTTCCCGAAACGGCTGTCGCTATCGAAGTTGCGAGCACGGACGCTGTCGAGCGACGTGGTCGACCTCGTCGGTTCCCGCGGTGAGGTCCGCGTCGAGGTTATCGGCGAAGTCATCGACATGGAGGGGTATCCGCCGCTGTCCGAGGGCACACGGACGGCCATCAAGACCGGCGAGTGGCGTCTCCCTGCGGACCTCCCGATTTCGGAACTCGAAACGCGTTTCGCCGACCGACTGAAGACGGAACTGGACCTCGCGGACGTCTCGGTGTCCATCGACGAGCGTGGACGAGCGACGGTCATCGCCGCGCCGCCGCTGTCGGGTATCTCCAAACGAGTTCCGGCCGGTAAACGAGCCGTCTCCCTCGACGTTCTCGTCCCCACTGGGGTCGCTCGGGGTGACGAGGTACTCGTCATCGCGGAGGACCTCTCCGTCGAGGGGACCGTCGTCGCTGCCCGCTCCGGGGGCAAAAAAGAGGAACTGAAGACCGACGGCGGAACCGAGGAGGCTACGGCCCCCGTAAACGTCCCGACGACGACGGGTGGGGAGGGCCGTGTCACCGTCGCGGTCGCTCGCAGCGACCGACTGCCGGACGCCGACCGAACCCTCGACGCC